>CAXABH010000009.1:0-13717 GCA_963966925.1 uncultured Rhodobacterales bacterium | reverse complement strand
CATCCTCCAAGTGATGGGCGGCGCTCCGGGCGAATACGGGTACGGCTACTACCTCCCTTGACGGTCCGCTGCTATTATCGAAAAATCGCGACACCCCGATATTATACGACACCAACGGAATGCACCCTGCATCAGCGGCGTTATGGGGATAGAATAAAGGATTTAAAATGAACCGCACTGTTTATGTAAACGGAGACTACCTTTCAGAAACCGAAGCCAAGGTATCAATTTTTGATCGTGGGTTTCTTATGGCGGATGCGGTTTATGAGGTTACATCGGTCCTGGGTGGCAAACTCATCGACTTTGACGGCCACATCGTTCGCCTACAACGATCATTGGACGAACTAGAAATTAACAACCCACACACCCGCGAAGACTGGTTAGATATCCATCGCGCGTTGGTGCACGAAAATAACCTTGTGGATGGTGGTATCTATTTACAGATTTCGCGTGGGGCGCCAAATGATCGTGACTTTGTTTGGCCTGACCCTGAAACTACCGCGCCAACGGTTGTATTATTTACGCAAAGCAAACCGGGCTTAGCCAATAGTTCATCAGCGCAAACAGGTATCAAAGTCATTAGTATCGATGACATTCGTTGGGGCCGCCGCGACATTAAAACGGTTCAACTATTATATCCCTCAATGGGAAAAATGATGGCACAAAAAGCAGGCGCAGACGATGCATGGATGGTTCAAGATGGTTTTGTGACAGAAGGCACATCAAACAACGCCTATATTGTTAAGGATGGGGTCATCGTAACGCGTGCCTTATCAAATAATATTTTACACGGCATTACACGCGCCGCCGTTTTACGTTTCGCACACGAAGCACAGATGAAGATCGAAGAACGTAACTTTACCATTGAAGAGGCCCAGCAAGCTGACGAAGCGTTCATCACCAGCGCCTCTGCCTTTGTGACGCCCGTCATCGAACTAGATGGACAAAAAATTTCCAGTGGTGCGCCAGGATCTATCGTTCCACGACTGCGGGAAATTTATCTAGAAGAAAGCATGAAAACTGCGATCTAACTGCGGATTTGTGCGCCGACTTGTTCCAAACATGTATCAACTAGTGCTGTTTCATCGGCACTTAACACTTGTGCACGCGGATAGATTGGATTGTCACGATCATTCAACACAATTGTATTCCACCCATCTGTGGTATCCATAAAGTGTTGAACGCCCTCTTCACCGAAAACATGTAAATATCCCTGCAACACCACATCTAAGTAACTTAGTAATATTGGATGCTCGGGTGTTGGTGGAAAACGCGTTGATGCTGGAATCGCATAGATCGCCAATTCAGGGTTATCAGAATGATCATGAATGATCATATCGGTCGCGACCAAACGATCGTATCCCTCTTCTCTGTCATCCAGTGCCTTCCAATCGGCATTTGGCACCTTGGCAATCAGACCAAGTATCGTTTCACCATCAGAAGGAACAATCGTCAAAAACGCCATATCTCTTGCGTTCGTGCGCTTCCAAACGCGCCGCCATCCTGACAGTTTCGCTGGACGTGCATCTTGATACACGTGGGTTTTCGTATTGACGAGACTGCCGTAGCCAAAAAAATAAGGATCACTCATGAACGCAGTGTTGGACCACCTAAACTGCGGTGTCAAACCTATCAATTATGATGTGGATAAAAATTTTGTTGGAATTTTTGTGTACATATGTCTACATAAGCGCACCACCATGGGAGAACTGGTAATCCAGTGCCGAAGGAGCAACCGCCCCCGGAAACTCTCAGGCTGCAGGACCATGGGGTAAATAAACTCTGGAGAGAGATGTGTAACATCCGCCGAAGGGATAGCGATCTCAGGCAAAAGGACAGAGGGGGCATCAAACCACGGACCACGCGCCGTGACAGTATTGATGCCGGAATATCCGGTAAGACATTGAAGGAAACCGGATGAGCGAAAGCCTAAAGCAAACGCCATTTTATGATCTGCACCTCGAACTGGGCGCTAAAATGGTGCCGTTTGCGGGGTATGACATGCCCGTACAGTATCAACCAGGCGTCATGAAAGAACATTTACACACGCGATCCAAGGCGGGGCTATTCGATGTCAGCCACATGGGTCAGGTGATCCTACGTGGGCCAGATTACGAAACCGCTGCACGCGCGCTGGAACAATTAATCCCCATGGATGTTCTGGATCTAGAGGGCGACCGTCAACGCTATGGTTTCTTCACAAATGAACAAGGCGGAATACTGGATGATTTGATGTTCGCAAATCGCGGGGATCACATTTTTGTTGTGGTGAATGCAGCCTGTAAAGATGCAGACATCGCGCATCTAAGGAAACATCTAGAACCTGAAATCACAATCAAAGAGTTGGATAATCGCGCGCTGCTGGCGATTCAGGGCCCCGCAGCCGAGGCCGTCATGGCGGAGTATCACCCCAGATTTGCCGAGATGCGGTTTATGGATGTGGATACTCTTCCCATTGCAGGTGCGGAATGTTGGGTTTCACGTTCTGGCTATACCGGCGAAGATGGATACGAACTATCAATTCCTGTTGCGGCGGCTGAAACTGTGGCGCGTGCGCTGCTGGCACATGACGATGTCGAATTCATTGGATTAGGTGCGCGTGACTCACTGCGGCTTGAGGCGGGTTTGTGCCTTTATGGTCATGACATTAATACAGAGACTACGCCGATCGCGGCTTCTTTGAACTGGGCTATCCAAAAAGCACGGCGCAATAATGGCACACGCGCGGGTGGGTTTCCCGGTGCTGACGTCATTCTAAAGCAAATAGAAAACGGAGCGTCGCAGCGCCGCGTTGGATTACGCCCAATAGGACGTGCACCAATGCGCGAAGGTGTTGAAATTTTCGCTGACGAAAACAGCGCAAACGCAATAGGCCAAGTAACCTCAGGGGGGTTTGGGCCCAGTGTCGAAGGGCCAGTCGCAATGGGCTATGTCGACACAAGTTTAGCCAAAATTGGCACCAAGCTTTACGGAGAGGTACGGGGAAAACGCCAACCCGTCGAAGTCTCAGCGCTTCCTTTTGTACCCGCAAATTTCAAACGTTAACCAAGGAGAGGATCAATGAAATTCACAGAAGAGCATGAATGGCTACGCGTTGAAGGAGACATCGTTGTTGTCGGCATCACTGAACACGCCAGCACACAGCTGGGCGACATCGTATTCGTCGAACTGCCCGAAGAAGGCGACACTGTATCAAAAGATGATGAAGTGGTCGTGATTGAAAGCGTAAAAGCCGCGTCAGATATTTTAGCCCCACTTGATGGTGAAATTGTTGAAATCAACGATGCGCTTACCGATGAACCCTCTAAGGTTAACGAAGACGCAATGGGCGATGGGTGGTTTTTTAAAATCAAACCCAGCGATCTGTCCCAAATGGACGACTACATGGACGAAGCAGGCTACAACGCTTTGATCGGTTAATTCCAAATTTTCCTACGATAAAGGAGCACTCAGATGCCTTTTAAACCAACTGACTATCTGCCCTATGACTTTGCAAACCGCCGCCACATTGGCCCATCCCCTGCCGAGATGAGCGATATGTTGAAAATGGTGGGTGCTCCTAATCTGAACGCTTTGATCGATGAAACACTGCCTGAATCGATCCGCCAAAAAGAACCCCTAGATTTCGGCAAACCCATGTCAGAACGCGAACTGCTCTATCATATGCGCGTTACAGCATCAAAAAATAAGGTCATGAAAAGCCTGATTGGTCAGGGGTATTATGGCACTGTAACCCCCCCAGTTATCCAACGAAATATCCTGGAAAACCCTGCATGGTACACCGCCTATACACCGTATCAGCCCGAAATCTCTCAAGGCCGTCTTGAGGCGTTGTTGAATTTCCAGACGATGATTTCGGATCTGACTGGTTTGGAAATTGCGAATGCATCGTTATTGGACGAGGCAACAGCCTGCGCTGAGGCGATGACAATGGCGCAACGTGTCGCAAAATCCAAAGCAACTGCATTCTTTGTTGATGAAAACTGCCATCCACAAAATATCGCTGTGATGAAAACCCGCGCAAAACCACTGGGTATTCAGGTGATTGTAGGGAATCCAGATGCATTAGATCCAACCACAGTTTTTGGGGCGATTTTCCAATACCCCGGTACGCACGGGCACATCCGTGATTACACTGCCGAAATGTCAGCTCTGCACGCACAAAAGGCGATTGGGATCGTGTCAGCTGATCCGCTTGCATTGACATTGCTAAAAGACCCGGGCGCAATGGGGGCTGATATCGCCGTCGGCAGCACCCAACGGTTCGGCGTTCCCGAAGGATACGGTGGACCACATGCGGCGTATATGGCAACAAAAGATGCCTATAAACGGTCTATGCCCGGTCGGATTGTGGGTATTTCTATCGACAGCCACGGCAATAAGGCGTACCGCCTGTCGCTTCAAACGCGCGAACAACATATCCGCCGCGAAAAGGCGACTTCGAACGTATGTACCGCCCAAGCCCTGCTGGCTGTGATGGCATCATTTTATGCTGTTTTCCATGGCCCCGAGGGGTTAAAGGCGATCGCCCAGCGCATTCACCGCAAAACAGTTCGCCTGGCCAAAGGATTGGAAGAGGCTGGTTTCACTGTTGAGCCCACAGCGTTTTTTGACACGATCACCGTTGATGTAGGTTTGCTGCAAAAAGGTGTGATGCAAGCGGCCGTGAACGAAGGAATAAACCTGCGTCCCGTCGGAAAAACCAAGGTGGGTATTTCATTTGATGAACGCACCCGACGCGAAACAACTGCAGCAGTTTGGCGTGCCTTTGGCATTGAACGGTCCGATGACGATCTGACACCGGAATATCGTATTCCGGATGAAAATAAGCGAACCACAAAATATTTGGAACATGACGTATTCCATATGAACCGCGCAGAAACTGAAATGATGCGGTATATGCGACGTCTCTCAGATCGGGATTTAGCGTTGGATCGGGCGATGATCCCGCTGGGATCCTGCACGATGAAGCTGAATTCAGTTGCAGAAATGATGCCCGTCAGTTGGCGTGAATTTTCATTGATCCACCCTTATGCACCGGCTGATCAGACAGAAGGCTATCAGGAACTGATCGACGATTTGTCTGACAAACTATGTCACATCACTGGGTATGATGCGATTTCCATGCAGCCAAATTCAGGGGCGCAGGGTGAATATGCGGGTCTGTTAACAATCGCACAATACCACGCCGCACGTGGTGAGGGGCATCGTGATGTCTGTCTAATTCCGATGTCAGCCCATGGAACGAACCCCGCCAGCGCACAAATGGTCGGCTGGAAGGTCGTCGCCGTAAACTCAGACGAAAAAGGTGACATTGATCTTGTTGATTTCCGCCAAAAGGCCGAAGCACACAAAGATAGTCTGGCAGGCTGCATGATTACCTACCCCTCAACACATGGAGTGTTTGAAGAGACCGTTCACGAAGTTTGTGCAATCACCCATGAGTTTGGGGGCCAAGTTTACATCGATGGCGCCAACATGAACGCCATGGTTGGGCTGTCCCGCCCAGGTGATATTGGCGGGGATGTCAGCCACCTAAACCTACACAAAACATTCTGTATCCCGCACGGCGGCGGTGGCCCCGGCATGGGCCCAATCGGGGTCAAGGCACATCTGGTGCCACATCTACCCGGTCATCCGTTGCAAGAAACCGCCGCGGGCCCAGTTTCCGCAGCGCCCTTTGGCTCTCCCTCTCTCCTACCTATTTCGTGGGCCTATTGCCTGATGATGGGCGGCGAGGGACTTACGCAGGCGACACGTGTTGCAATCCTAAATGCAAATTACATCGCCAAGCGTTTAGAGGGGGCCTTTGACGTGCTTTATAAGGGCGGCAAAGGTCGCGTTGCCCATGAATGTATCCTGGATGTGCGCCCCTTTGCCGAAACAGCGGGGGTCACAGTCGAAGACATTGCAAAACGTTTGATGGACTGCGGTTTCCATGCGCCAACAATGTCTTGGCCCGTGGCTGGCACGTTAATGGTTGAACCGACTGAATCGGAAACCAAATCCGAATTAGACCGTTTTTGCGACGCGATGCTTGCCGTTCGTGCAGAGATCGCCGAGATCGAGAACGGCACAATGGATCATGACAACAATCCGCTGAAAAATGCACCACACACTGTAGAGGATTTGGTTGGCCCATGGGATCGGCCCTATTCCCGCGAACAAGGATGTTTTCCACCCGGTGCATTCCGTGTGGACAAATATTGGCCGCCAGTTAATCGTGTGGACAACGCATATGGTGATCGTAACTTGATCTGCGTATGCCCCCCAATGAGCGAATATTCACAAGCAGCGGAATAAACATAAATGTCAGCATTCATCTTTCCTATCGGGATACATACGCCACCACAGTATTCGCAGGCGTTACCCAATAAGGTGGATGTTGCAATCATCGGGGGCGGCGTGATTGGTATTTGCGCCGCCCTATTTTTACACCGACAGGGATACAGCGTTTTCGTAAGTGAAAAGGGACGCGTGGCGGGGGAACAATCATCACGCAATTGGGGTTGGATCCGTCAACAAGGGCGCGACCCTGATGAATTGCCAATCATGATGGAGGCAAACCGTCTGTGGCAAGAGCTGAATCCTCAGCTGGATTGCGATATCGGCCTGCGGCAGGGCGGGATTGTTTATTTCAGTGACAATGATGACGAACTTGAACAGTATGAGGCATTTACATCACTTGCTGCAGAGCACGGGCTTCGATCCCATCTTATGTCACGCTCTGAAGTTCAATCGCTCATTCCGAACCTGAATAAATCTTATCGCGGCGCGCTACACACACCCTCCGACATGCGTGCGGAACCTTGGATGGCAGTCCCCGCGCTTGCCCGACTTGCCGCAGCAGAGGGCGTTCTGATCCGTGAAAATTGCGCTGCGCGTCGATTAGACATCAAAAATGGACAGATCAGTGGCGTCATTACGGAACATGGTTATGTCGCCTGTGAACAGGTACTGTTGTGTGGTGGCGCTTGGTCTTCTCTCTTTTTGCAGGCCCACGGTGTTCGCATCCCACAGCTGTCTGTGCGCGCAACAGTGGTCAAAACATCTGTATTACCAGAAGTATTTGCAGGCGGTGCTGTCGATAGAAAATTGGCGTTCCGCCATCGCGCTGATGGTGGCTATTCGCTTGCCACCAGTAGCACGCATGATTTGTTTTTGGGCTGGGATGGAATACGGCATGCGAAATCGTTTTGGCCTGCCATTAAAAACGATCCCTTAAACAATCGGATAAATCCATTTGGCCCCCCCAACTATCCGGATAGTTGGACCGTTAACCGATCTTGGAATGCGGATGAAGTGACCCCTTTTGAACACACACGCGTTTTAAACCCAGCACCATCACAAAAGGCGATGCGCATCATAAAGAAATCTTTCGATCGCGCCTTTCCCCAGTTCAAAGGATGGTCAGTGTCAGGCGCATGGGCGGGACTGATCGACACGATGCCTGATGTTGTTCCCATCATTGATCGATGTTCGGACATACCGGGCCTAACGATCGCAACGGGAATGTCAGGACATGGCTTTGGCATTGGACCCGGTGTTGGACGCGTGGTGGCAGACATGATGACAGGCAAACGATCAAATCACGTATTGCACAGGTTTCGATATAACCGCTTTAAAAATGGTGACCCGATCAACTTGGGTCCCGGACTTTAAACTTCGCCTGTAGAATATCACCAATAATCAATACACCCACCGCGCATTGTTGCCTGATGTCACTGAATTCGCTATCAAGCGACAGGAAAATTGGTAGCGATAACATCGCCCAACACAGAAAGCACATGCGCAATGCGTCTATATCTGGATACTGCTGATCAAACTGCATGGGCGCAGTGGATGCCAACGGGTGTCTTTTATGGCATAACGACAAACCCATTGCTGAGTGCACGCGCGGGTCTGATCTATGATCAGATTAAGTGGCAGGATATGATCCAGACTGCCGTTGACGCTGGTGCACAAGAATTTCATGCACAAGTGGTTGGCGATGAAACTGATGCACTGCGCTTTGCTGAAAATCTGTATAACTGTGGGATTGTCGCTGGCATCAATTGCGTGGTGAAAATACCGCTGAACACTTGGGGTATTTCATTAACTGCGAAAATTCAGGCTATGGGGGGGAAAACCCTAATGACTGCCTGTTATGATGCGAAACAGATGATCACGGCGCATGCGCTTGGTGCTGATTATATCGCACCATACTTTGGCCGCATGGCAGAGGCCGGATTGGATGCAATGGCACATATGCGTGCAATGCGCTCAATGTCACGCAATGGTGCGTGTCGCCCCTTGATTGCATCATTACGCAGTGCCCAACAAATGGTAGACATAGCAGAAATTGGACATGATTGTTTTACGATCGCACCGACAATCGCACAGGACCTTTTTCAAAACGAACTGACCGAAACGGCGGCATCAGAGTTTGAGCACGCCGCCAAAGGAGAGCTTAAATGATTACAATCGGTGGTGAAAATCTAATCGACTACGTCCAAACCGAAGTTAAAAATGGACTGCCAGTGTATACTGCTATTCCCGGTGGGTCGTGTTATAACGTGGCCATAGCCGCCGCGCGCCAGGGTCAATCAGTTAGTTATGTTACTCCAATTTCCAATGATAGCTTGGGAAATGTTTTGGCACAGCGTTTAATTGATGATGGCATTCAGTTGGCAACACCACGCAGTGACGCACCAACATCATTGGCAGTTGTATCCGTAAATGATGGACAACCCAGTTATCAGTTTTACCGCAGCGACACAGCAGATCGCCAAATTACAACCGATACATTGGATGCCGCGATTTCAAATCAAACACGTGTATTTCATATCGGATCCCTTGCCCTGATCGAGGGCGCAGATGCCGACCTATGGGAACAACGTTTTGCAATGTTGGCGGACAATGATGTTATCACAAGCCTGGATCCAAATGCACGCCCTGTTGTTGTAAAAGACAAACAGCCATATATCGCCCGCCTGCTGCGGATTATGCACCATGCACGGGTTCTAAAATTATCTGACGAAGATTTGGAATACTTAGTGCCAGATCAATCGTTGATGGATGCCTTTGAACATATCTGTTCGCAAACGCAAGCCGCCATTATCATCCTAACCAAAGGGGCCGAGGGCGCAGTGGTTCGTTGTGGATCCCAGCAATTTGAAGTTGCAGCAGCGCAAGCAAATCCTTTGGTTGATACCGTGGGCGCCGGGGATACATTTATGGGCACGTTATTGGTTGAAGTATCCAAAACAGGCCTATCCGCGTCAGAGTTGGGCAGTATTTCGGAAGTTGAGTTAAGACGGATTGTAACACGCGCCGCCAAAGCAGCTGCGCTGAACTGTCAAAGTGCTGGCTGCAACCCGCCGTATGAACAAGATCTATAACCAATCCCAAATCGACCGCGGCATATTGCAACGTTTCGGATTACTCAATTGAATTTTTGATCTGTATCCTGTATGCGGACGCTGTCATTCACGATAAATGCTGCGTTTGCACAGTGATCAAAGGATCAAATACGACGCGGTTTTGACGAAAGCTTCCACAAGGCTTGAAAGGTAGGAAATTTATGACCGATACAGCAAACCCTGATATATTGTATACAATTGTAGACGAAGCCCCTGAATTAGCGAGCGCATCTCTACTTCCCATCATCCGTTCTTTCGCGTCTGCAGCAGGCGTGAGTGTTGGAACTAAGGACATTTCACTTGCTGGACGAATCATTTCTGCCTTTCCTGAATTTTTAACAGAGCAGCAGCGTCAAAGTGATGATCTAGCGGCACTGGGCGACCTGGTGAAAACACCATCAGCGAATGTTATCAAACTGCCAAACATTTCCGCATCTGTTCCTCAGCTATGCGCCGCAATCGCAGAACTGCAGGAACAGGGATATGCGCTGCCTGATTATCCAGAAGAGCCATCAACAGACGAAGAAAAATCAATTCGTGCGCGTTACGATGCGATCAAAGGTTCGGCTGTGAACCCTGTCCTTCGCGAAGGTAACTCTGATCGTCGCGCGGCGCGTGCTGTTAAGAACTATGCAATGAAAAATCCACACTCTATGGGTGAATGGGTCAGCACATCAAAAACACACGTGGCCTCAATGGATGGCAATGATTTCCGTTCGAACGAAGTGTCCGCCACGGTAACAGATGCACAAGCAGGTCCGGCAAAAATTGAATTCACCGATACAGATGGCAACGTAAGCGTATTGAAAGAAGGGATCGACATCCTGTCGGGAACAGTTGTTGATGCGACATTCATGAATGCATCTGCCTTGCGCGATTTCCTTCGCAGCGAAATCGCCAAATCAAAAGAAGAAGGCGTGTTGTTTTCGTTGCACATGAAGGCGACGATGATGAAGGTGTCCGATCCAATCATCTTTGGTCACGCTGTTTCAGTCTTCTTTGAAGACGCATTTGAAAAACACGCCGACGCGCTTGCCGCGGCTGGTGTAAACCCAAATTCAGGCCTGGGTGATGTACTGGAGCGTATTGCGGATCAACCAAACATCCTTGCCGATTTCAATGCGATCATGGCCGATAAGGCACCAATGTACATGGTGGACAGTGACCGTGGCATTACAAACCTACATGTGCCATCGGACGTGATCATCGACGCATCCATGCCTGCGGTTATCCGCGCAGGCGGCAAAGGTTGGGGACCAGATGGCAAACCAGCCGATACAAAATGTGTGATCCCAGATAATTGCTATGCACCAGTTTATGACGAAACAATCAACTATTTCAAAGAAACAGGGGCACTTGATCCAACAACATCAGGCGCGGTGGCCAACGTTGGCCTAATGGCACAAAAGGCCGAGGAATACGGCAGCCACCCCACAACATTTGAAATCCCTGCAAACGGCACCATTCGCTATATCGTTGCAAACGGCGATGTATTGCACGAACAATCCGTGGAAAAGGGTGATATCTGGCGTTCATCAAGTGTACGCAAGGCACCGATCGAGGATTGGGTGCGTCTGGGTATGGCGCGTCAGGCAGCAACAGGATCACAAGCGATCTTTTGGTTGGATGAAACACGTGCACACGACGCGGAATTAATCAAATACGTCACCCCAATTTTGGAAGCCGCAGGTGTTGCAGACAAATTCCAAATCCTTGCCCCACGTGAAGCAACCCGCGTCACATTGGAAACGATCCGCACGGGTGCAGATAGCATCGCAATCAGCGGTAACGTATTGCGCGACTATCTAACCGACCTCTTCCCGATCCTTGAATTGGGTACATCTGCAAAAATGCTATCAATTGTAAAATTGATGCAGGGCGGTGGACTGTTTGAAACGGGTGCTGGCGGTTCTGCACCAAAACATGTTCAACAACTGGTCGAAGAAAACCACCTACGTTGGGACAGCCTTGGTGAATTCTGCGCATTGGGCGAAAGCTTGGGCTTTTTGGCGGACGTCAAAGGTAATACCAAAGCCGCGGTTCTGGGCGCTTCTGTGGACGTCGCAACGCAAGGGATTTTGGACAACAACAAATCACCGGCCCGCAAAGTTGGTCAAACGGACAACCGCGACAGCCATTATTTCTTTGCCCTTTATTGGGCAGAAGCGTTAGCGGCACAGACAGATGATGCAGAGATTGCAGCCCATTTTGCACCAATCGCAAAGGCATTATCTGATGGGCAAGACACGATTTTGGCAGAACTGGCAAGTGTACAAGGCGCACCTGCTGATGTTGGTGGGTATTACCGCCCAGATCCCGCGAAGTTGGCCCAAGTCATGCGCCCAAGTGCGACATTGAACAACATCATTGGTTAATCCCAATTCAATGAACAAATAAGGCGGCCTTTGGGTCGCCTTTTTTTGTACCACCGCTGAGACAATTAACCTGCGATGACGTTCAACCGTTGGAATCGCGACCTGCATCCAGCAACATCTGCTAAAATTTAAAAGCGATCGTAGCGCGGCAACACTGACACCGTGTACGAATTGCTGGATTGGGCGCATAAAAAATCATTTAGACGATACACATATATCGGTTTTCAAGAAGATTGTGATGTACATGGCAATGTTGCAATAATACATTTTATGAAACTGGTTCATCGTCCCGCCATCTTGCTTGTCCAGAAGATGGATCTGAACAGCTAACTGTTCCATGGCGTTCCCAAAGGTGAAAAATGGTGTTTTTTGATGTCTAATAAGCCGTGTATTATTTGTGTTGCGATTACTGGTTCGGTCCCAACAAAAGCTGCCAATCCTGCCGTTCCCATTTCAATTGAGGAACAAGTTGAAAGCACACAGGAAGCATTTGAAGCAGGCGCAAGTATTTGTCACGCACATGTACGCAATGACGACGAAACACCATCCAGCGATCCTGAAAAATTTGCGCGTTTGAAAGAAGGCCTGCAAAAACACTGCCCCGGGATGATTATTCAGTTTTCAACTGGCGGACGTTCTGGTGCGGGAAAAGCACGCGGTGGCATGTTGCCTTTGGCGCCCGATATGGCATCCTTAAGCGTTGGTTCAAATAATTTCCCCACGCGTGTTTACGAAAATTCACCTGAACTTGTGGATTGGTTGGCCAGCGAAATACGCAAATACAACATCAAACCAGAGATTGAGGCATTTGACCTTAGCCACATCCATCAAGCAGTAAAAATGAATGCTGATGGGCGAATCTGGGGCAAGCTTTACATCCAATTTGTCATGGGCGTTAAAAATGCAATGCCTGTGGATCGTGACGTTTTTGACTATTACGTAAAAACCGTAAAACGCCTTGCACCCGATGCGCAATGGTGTGCTGCGGGGGTAGGAAAGGATCAAATCACCTTAAATGATTGGGCCGTTTCGGCAGGTGGACATGCGCGCACGGGTCTAGAAGATAACGTGCGTTTGGATCGTGACACACTTGCCCCATCAAACGCAGCCTTAGTCAAACGTGTGGTGGAGCTATGTGACAAATACGAACGCCCAGTTGCAACATGGCAGCAAGCACGCGAAATTTTGGAATTAAGAACACCCTAAAAATTTGAAAGATAGGAGATAACTGTGCAAGAGATTCAACTAAAGGCGCGTCCCGATGGTATACCAAAGGAAAGCGATTTTGCACTTGTCGATTGGAACCAGCCTAAATTGGCATCAGGCGAAGTATTGGTTGAGGTAGATTGTTTTTCTCTTGATCCCTATATGCGCGGGCGAATGGATGATGCAAAATCTTATTCGGCCCCTGTCGCACTAAATGCACGAATGGAGGCAGGTGGGGTTGGGCGCGTGATCGAAAGTACGTCAGATCATTATCACGTCGGCGACTATGTTTTTGGTATGACAGGATGGGCATCACATGCGGTTCTGCAGGACAGTTTAGTGCGCAAATTAGATGTTGCGCCAAATCATCTCAGTCGCGCCTTGGGCGTTCTTGGAATGCCAGGCTTTACCGCCTGGTACGGATTAACATACCACGGTCGCCCAACAGCAGGCGAAACCCTTGTCGTGGCAGCAGCAACTGGCGCCGTCGGTTCGATGGTGGGTCAACTGGCAAAGCGTGCGGGTTTACGGGTTATTGGGATCGCTGGAACCGACGAAAAATGCCAAGTCGCAATAAACAAGTTCGGCTTTGATCACTGCATCAATCATCGCGCATTTGACACATCGAAAAAATTACGTTCAGAGCTTGCCATTGATGCACCTGATGGAATTGACATTTATTTTGAAAATGTTGCAGGTCCCATATTAGAAGCAGGACTTCCAATGATGAACGTG
>CAXABH010000008.1:0-14223 GCA_963966925.1 uncultured Rhodobacterales bacterium | reverse complement strand
AGTGGCGAGCGCGGTTGTTGGTCTTGACAACATCGCGTTCCTTTCATGGTTCCAATACGGTGTCGGTAAAGATCTTTATGACCGTCTATGGGATGAAATGGGCGTAAACGTAAAAGGCTTTATGCTACAGCCAGTTGGTCCAGAAGCATTGGGTTGGTTCCCAGAGCCAATCGCATCTATGGATGACTTCCGTAAGCTACGCTTCCGCGCGCCTCCCGGTATGGTTGGTGCAGCCTACACAGACATCGGTGTTGCAGCCGTTGCAATGGGCGGTGGTGACATCCTACCAGCACTTGAAAAAGGTGCGATTGACGCGGCTGAATGGTGCTGCCCAAAGCCTGACTCAGTCTTTGGTTTCCAAAAAGTGTTGAAGCACTACTACCTACAAGGTCTACACCAAGTTGTTGTTAACGCTGACCTATACATCAACGGTGATGTATACGAAGGCCTAACTGCAACTGAAAAGAAAGCCTTGGAAGTAGCAGCAAACGCGTCTTTGTCTAAATCCATGTCTTACCGTATCTATGAAAACGGTAAAGCGCTTAAGGATCTAACAGAGAACCACGGCGTTATCCTAGAAGATACACCTGCTGACTACTTCACAGAGTACATGGCAGCAGCGAAAAAGCTTCTACAAAAAGCGTCTGATGACAACGCTTTCTTCGCAGAAGTTTGGCAGTCACAAAAAGACTTTGCTGACATCGCAGTTCCATTCTGGGCGGGTGCACAGGCATCAAACGCAGGTTTGGGTAAAGCGCATGCGGACACTCTAAAATAATCTGTTGATTATATTTGCGGAGCCTTCGGGCTCCGCATTTTGTTTATTTTGGCAAAAGCGTTGGTTTGCTTTTTCCAAAATAAAAAAACCTCTCGAAAACGTGGGGCAATAGAGAGGGAGATCAAACTATGGCAGAAGAGGTCATACCAGACGATCTAGAGATCGCGGATGAGCTAATTGCAGAGCGTCGCCAAGAGAAACCTGGGGAAACACCCGAGGATATGACGCCATGGCAGCGCCCGATCACAGGTGCGATTGATATTTTAAACGATTGGGCTGGCAAACTTTTGTGTTTGTTGATGGTCCCATTGATTGCCGTGGTTGTGATTGAAGTGTTCTCTCGAAATGCATTTGGTATCATGGCCAGCTATGGTTGGGATGACACAGCGCGCGCGTTGGGTTTGGGTCCAACGCAGTTTGCTTATGATATCAGCCGTATGATTGCGGGTGCTCTGTTTATGGGCGCGGCTGGCTATGGCCTCATGCGGGGCGTGCACATCCGTGCTGATTTCCTCTATCGCAACTGGAGCGACAAGACGCAGGCAACTGTAGATGCCGTTCTGTATATGGCGTTTTTCATCCCATCTATGATTTTCTTTACAATCATCGCTGCGCAGTATTGGGAATTGGCCTATCGCACAGGTGAAACGGCATTTGACAGTCCATGGGAACCTCTGTTGTGGCCTGCGCGTTTGGCAATGCCTATTGGTGGTTTGCTGCTCACTTTGCAAGGAATCCCGGAATTGTTCCGCGCGTTCCACAAAATGGGAAAAGAGCGTGAGCGTTATTTCAACATGGTCCTTCCGGTTTATCTGATCGCACTGGTGTGGTTGGTCATGGCTGTATTTGCGCCCGATATGACACCGGGCGGCGAATGGTTCACGGATCTGATGAAGGCCCGTCCTGGTCTATCCAAACCAACAATTGGTTTGATTATGCTGGGTGCGATGATCTTTGTTATTTTCATCGGTTTCCCGATTTCATTTACTTTGATCTTCTTGGCCTTTGTCTTTGGCATTTGGGGGGCAAACTTTAAATTAACCACTTTGTTGATGACGTTGAACACAAACTCAACAATGTTGAATGATCAGTTGATGGCGGTTCCCTTGTTTATCCTGATGGGCATTGTCATGGAGGCGGCTGGTTTGATGGAGCGTTTGTTCGCATCCATTCAAATGATCATGTCACGCATCCGTGGGTCGCTGTACATCGCGGTTTTGATCGTTTCGACAATTTTTGCTGCGGCAACGGGTATTGTGGGGGCCTCTGTGACGCTGTTGGGTATTATGGCTGGTGCTACGATGAACCGTTCTGGCTATAACGTTCAACTGGCGGCAGGTACCATTACAGCTGGCGGTACCCTTGGCATTTTGATCCCGCCCTCAATCATGTTGATTGTTTTGGGCCCTGTGCTTGAGGTTTCAACACTGGATCTGTTCCGTGGTGCGTTTATTCCTGGTGCATTGCTGGCATCTCTTTACCTGCTGTACACGTTGGGTCGTTGTTGGCTGAACCCTGAATTGGGTCCTGTGTTGTCGGACGAAGACCAGCCAGAAACATCTGATTTCTACGGTGCAGAAGTCGCCTTGATTTCAATGGGTGTTCTAACAATCTGCCGTGTTTTTGGATTGGGTATTGGTGGCGCATTTGGTGGGATTGTACCATTTGGTGGACTAATCGTTTTGGTAGCGGTGATGATTTTCGCACTGCGCGCATACCGCAGCCTTGCTGTGTTGCGTATTGCCGTGCCTTTGGCAATGATCTTCCACGGTTACATGGTAATCGCAAACATGGGTGCTGGCATTCCATGGGTTTCGATTGTGTTGTTCGGACTGATGATCATCTTGGCGGTTTTGGGAATGCCGATTTATCGTGCGGATGCCCATGATCGTTTCTCATTCTCAGCGTTGTGGGATGAGTTTTTTGCAGGACTGATGCCGCCAACAATTCTGATTTCTTTTGCATTGGGGTCAATCCTTCTGGGTCTAGCCACTCCTGCCGAGGCGGCAGCGATGGGTGCCTTTGGTGCAATTCTGTTGTCAGTGATGTATCGAAAATTCACGTTTCCTGGGTTCTTTGACAATTTGATTAAGTCCCTAGAGATCACAGTTTTGATCATGTTCTTGGTGGCTGCATCGAACTTCTTTGGTGCTGAATTCTCGTCTCTTGGAACGCCAAAGATGATGACCGAGTTGTTGCTTGGTTTGGACATGTCGCCTTACCTGATCCTTCTGTTGGTGATGGCGCTGATTTTTGTTCTGGGCTGGCCGCTGGAATGGGTGCCGATTGTATTGATCGTTGTGCCAATTCTACTGCCCACGGTTGAAAAACTAGAGCTGCATGGGCTTGACCGCTATGACCTGATGGTTTGGTTCGGTATCCTTGTTGCTGTGAACTTGCAAACTGCTTGGTTATCACCGCCCGTTGCATTGTCTGCGTACTTCCTAAAGGGCGTGGTTCCGAATTGGGATTTGAAAGATATCTATCTGGGCATGATGCAATTCATGGTGATCCAACTTGTTGGTTTGATCCTGATCCTTATCTTCCCACAGATTGTTCTGTGGCTCCCTAATCAAGTGTTCGGAGGGTAAGAGCGCACAATGGCAAGATCCACTTTATCTTACCAAAAATGGCCCCTGATCGTCACGGTTGTCGGTCTTGGGCTGTCAGGATGGCTGGGTTGGGCAACCACGGGCACTTATGGCGGAATGCTAAGCTTTCTCTTTGTTGGGGCCATCTTAGCTGCATTGGAAATTGCGCTGTCGTTTGACAATGCAATCGTGAATGCAAACAAGCTAGAAGAGATGACCCCAGTTTGGCAGCGTCGGTTCCTGACGTGGGGAATTTTGATTGCTGTCTTTGGTATGCGCATCGTGTTCCCCTTAGCGATTGTTGCGATATTTGCATGGATTAATCCGTTTGCGGCGATGCATTTGGCACTTTCAAATCCAGATGAGTATTCGCGCATCATTGGCGACGCACACGGCCCAATCTCGGCATTTGGCGGTACGTTCCTGATGATGGTCGCACTCAAATTTTTCATCGATGAAGATAAATCAGTGGACTGGATCGTCGGGTTGGAAACACGTCTACGTCGTGTGGGCTCAATCCGTGGATTTGAAATTGCGTTCGTCTTGATTGTTATCATCGCGATTTGCCAATTTTTACCCGAATACAAACATGCAGCTTTCTTGATGTCCGCGATCATGGGGCTTTTGGTGTTCATGTTGGTTGATGGGCTAGGTGCCTATTTGGACAACATCGCCGGCAACACTGCCGCTATGGGCGCACGTGGTGGGCTGGGCGCGTTTTTATATCTTGAGGTGCTTGACGCAAGCTTCTCATTCGATGGGGTGATTGGTGCTTTTGCGCTGACCACAAACATTCTTTTGATCGCAATCGGTCTTGGGATCGGGGCGATGTACGTACGTTCAATGACAATCATGTTGGTTGAACGCGGAACTTTGGCAGAGTTTTTGTATCTGGAACATGGGGCGTTTTATTCGATCTTTGCGCTGTCTGTTATCATGTTCTTGCAATCTCTTTTCCACGTTCCAGAAATTTTAACCGGTGGGATCGGTATCGTTCTGATTGGTTTAGCCTTCTACAAATCTATTCAACATAACAAAGCAAATGCCGCATCCTGATGCGGCGGCAGGAACATAGTAATGACCGTAGAATATCTTAAAAAGGCACCGCTGCATTCCCGCAGTGACGCAACAGAAACACGTGAAATCGTGCGCACTATCCTTGATGAAATCGAAGCAGGCGGTGATGCCAAAGCGTTGGAGTATGCCGCGAAATTCGACAACTACGATGGCGAAACAATCCTAACCGATGAAGCGATCTCCGCTGCATCAGAGTTGGTGCCAGAAAAAATGAAGCGCGATATTGAATTCGCGCACGCTAATGTCAAAAAATTTGCCGAGGCCCAAAAAGGCACAGTGTCAGACTTCGAAACAGAAGTAGTGCCTGGTTTGATTGCTGGTCAAAAGGCGATCCCAGTGAACGCAGCCGGCTGTTACATACCGGGGGGGCGTTACAGCCACATCGCCAGCGCAATCATGACTGTGACAACGGCGAAGGTTGCGGGATGTAATAACATCGTTGCGTGTTCACCACCCCGTCCAGGCGTCGGTATTGCGCCCGCGATTATCTATGCGGCGCATGTATGCGGCGCGGACAAAATCTTGGCTATGGGCGGCGTGCAGGGTGTTGCAGCCATGACCTTTGGCCTGTTTGGATTGCCCAAGGCGAATATTTTGGTCGGCCCAGGTAACCAATTCGTGGCAGAAGCCAAGCGTATGCTATTTGGACGCGTTGGTATCGATATGATCGCAGGGCCGACGGATAGCTTGATCCTTGCTGATGGGACAGCAGATGCTGATATTGTTGCGGCCGATTTGGTTGGTCAGGCAGAGCATGGATACAACTCACCCGTTTGGTTGGTCACGGATGACCGTGCATTGGCGGAAAAGGTCATGGATTTGGTTCCAGGTCTTATCGAAGATTTACCAGAAGTGAACCGCGACAACGCGCGTGCCGCATGGCGTGATTATGCCGAAGTGATGGTGTGTGACACACGCGAAGAAATGGCCGCCACATCAGATGAATACGCGCCGGAACATTTGACAGTTCAGGCCGAAGATTTGGATTGGTGGTTAAATCGCCTAAGCTGCTACGGATCTCTGTTCCTTGGCGAAGAGACCACGGTTGCATTCGGGGACAAAGCTTCGGGAACGAACCATGTTTTACCAACCTCAGGTGCGGCAGGCTACACGGGCGGGCTTAGTGTTCATAAGTATATGAAAATGGTAACTTGGCAGCGCGCAACGCGCGAAGGATCTAAGCCTGTTGCAGAAGCAACTGCGCGAATTTCACGCTTGGAAGGTATGGAAGGACATGCACGAACTGCGGATATTCGTCTGCGCAAGTATTTTCCAAACGAAAACTTTGATCTGACCGCCGCGGAAGATATCTAGCATGGATCATCCTGCATCCCTTTTTGACTTAACAGGGCGCGTTGCCTGTGTGACTGGGGCATCCTCTGGTCTGGGGCGCCGCGCTGCGCTGACGCTTGCGCGTGCAGGTGCGCGCGTTGTTGGTGTTGCACGTCGTCGGGATGCATTGGATGGTTTATCTGCAGAAATCGGTGATGCATGCGTGGGAATTGATGCCGATGTTTCAGATCGTGAGGCATTGGGGGCGGCAGTTGAACGGATTTCTGATCCGTTTGGAGCACCTGATATTTTGATCAATGCCGCCGGCCTGAATACGCGTGAACCCGCAGATGATGTAACGGATAATGGATGGGATGCGACCTTGGCCATTAATTTGTCAGCACCATTTTTCCTTGCTCAAAAACTTGTTCCTGCGATGCAGAAACGATCATGGGGGCGCATTGTAAACTTTGCCTCGCTGCAATCATTTCGTGCCTTTCCAGGCGGGATTGCCTATGGCGCAACCAAGGGGGCCGTCACGCAGATGACACGTGCCATGGCAGAGGCCTGGTCAGGTCAGGGTATTACGGCAAATGCAATTGGCCCGGGGTTTTTTCCAACCGAATTAACCGCAGCGGTTTTTAACGATGATATGCGCGCTGCACGCAACGCGGCACAAACATGCATTGGGCGTAATGGACGCCCCGAGGACATGGATGGCCCAATTCTGTTTCTGTGTTCAGAGGCCTCTGGATACGTTACAGGGCAAACATTGATGGTTGATGGAGGGTTTACTGCGAAATGAAGGCATTGGTTTATACAGGGGTTGAAACGCTGGAAATGCGGGACGTTCTTGACCCAACCCCGAATGCTGGCGAATGCATCGTTCGCGTTGAAAGCGTTGGTATTTGCGGTTCAGATATGCACGCATATTTGGGGCACGATGAACGACGCCCTGCGCCCATTATTTTGGGACATGAGGTGGCTGGTGTTGTTGAAGGTGGTACACATAACGGTGCGCGAGTTACGGTAAATCCTCTGGTCAGTTGTGGCGCATGTCGTTACTGCAAATCTGGAAATGATAATTTGTGTCCGAACCGCCAAATCATCTCAATGCAACCAAGAGAGGGTGGCTTTGCAGAGAAAATCGCTATTCCAGAACGTAATTTGGTGATTGTCGACGACAGCCTTACTTTTGATCAGGCTGCTTTGGCCGAACCGATTGCGTGTGGCTGGCACGCCGCACGTGTCGCAAAAGCACATCCAGCAGGAACCGACGCCACACGTGCGTTGGTGTTCGGTGGCGGTGCGATTGGAATGGGGGCTGCGTTATCATTGCGTGCCCAAGGCATTGTTGATGTTTGCCTGGTTGAACCAAATGTTGTCCGCCGTGATTATATCACATCGCGTTATGATTTGAATGTTATTGATCCCACTGCGGTTTCATTGGGTGATGATTATGACGTGGTGATAGATGGCGTTGGATACGTGGCAACACGTGAACAAGCATCTGAGGCCGTGCGCCCAGGTGGGATCATAGTCCACATCGGACTGGGTCAGGATCTTGGCGGATTGAATATCCGCCGCATGACACTTCAGGAAATCACCTTTACAGGGACATACACCTACACTTCACAAGACTTTCGCGATACTGCTCAGGCCATGATGGATGGCAAACTTGGTGATCTAAGTTGGACAGAAACGCGCCCGCTATCCCATGGTGCTGAAGCCTTTCAGGATATCCGTTCTGGAACCAGCCAATCACCCAAGATAATTTTGAAACCAACCCACTGAGGAGACTTAAATGTCTGAAATTCCACATCTTCTCGTTCACGAACACGGCGACAACGTTGGTGTTGTTGTTGTTGAGGGGCTTACAGCTGGTACCGATATGCTTTGCTGTGTAACTCATGATAATTCAACATTCCGCCTAACGTCTGGCGCGGATGTCCCAATCGGTCACAAGATCGCATTGCAGGATTTGAAAGAGGGTGACACAGCCATGAAATATGGCGAGGACATCGGCAAAATCATTGCTGATATCCCAAAAGGTGAACACGTCCACACACATAATTGTAAAACCAAGCGCTGGTAAGGAATAGAATTCATGGCTTCTAAATATTCAAATATGACCGTTAAGGCCTTCCGTCGCGAAAATGGACGTGTTGGTGTTCGTAACCACGTTTTGATCCTGCCCGTTGACGATATTTCAAACGCAGCATGTGAAGCAGTTGCAAACAACGTACAAGGCACAATGGCGATCCCACACGCCTATGGCCGTTTGCAGTTTGGTGAGGATCTGGAATTGCATTTCCGCACAATGATCGGCACAGGTGCAAACCCAAACGTTGCCGCTGTTGTTGTGATCGGTATTGAGCCTGGCTGGACCAAGCGTATTGCGGATGGTATCCGCGCAACAGGCAAGCCTGTCGCAGAATTCTCAATCGAACAAAAGGGCGATTTTGAAACAATCCGTGCAGCAAGCTGGGCCGCAAAAGATTTCGTTCACATGACATCAGAGTATCAGCGTGAAGAATGCTCTATCTCTGAATTGTGGGTTTCAACCAAATGTGGCGAAAGCGATACCACGACAGGTCTTGGATCATGCCCAACTGTTGGTAACATGTATGACAAATTGCTACCTGAAGGGATCACTGGTTTCTTTGGTGAAACATCTGAGATCACAGGTGCAGAACACATTTGTCAGAAACGTGCCATCAACGAAGAGGTTGGTGAACGTTGGTATAAAATGTGGAAAGCGTATCAAGATGACGTCATCTTTGCGCACCAAACAGACGATCTGTCTGACAGTCAGCCAACCAAGGGTAATATCGAAGGCGGCCTGACAACCATCGAAGAAAAGGCGCTAGGTAACCTGGAGAAAATCGGTCGTACGTCACAGTTCATCGATATTTTGGAACCAGCAGAAGCACCACAATCTGGCAATGGTCTGTACTTTATGGACAGTTCATCAGCCGCGGCTGAATGTGTGACGTTGATGGCTGCAGGTGGTGCAGTTATCCACACGTTCCCAACAGGTCAAGGTAACGTTGTGGGCAACCCAATCGTTCCAGTCGTCAAAATCACGGCCAACCCACGCACAGTTCGCACAATGAGTGAACATGTGGATGTTGATGTTTCCGGTATCCTACGCCGCGAAATGACGATTGACGAGGCGGGTGATGAATTGATCGATATGATCTGTCGTACCGCAAACGGACGTAACACAGCAGCCGAAGCATTGGGACACCGCGAATTCTCAATGACGAAACTGTATCGTTCTGCTTAAAACAAACTGGGCGGCTGATTAGCCGCCCTTTTTACTATGATGACGAAGAAAGCGTCTTAATCCCCACTGCCTCGTTCAAGAATAGATCGGGCGCGCAGGTTTTCGATAGCTCAATCTTTGCCTTCACGTTTTGGGACTCTAGGTTTGCTTCGGTCTCGATAAGTGAAAAGACACCTTCACATATTTGTCCATTTGTACGCACAACCTGCACTGGATTGCCGGCAACAACCCCAACGCGATCTGCATCAACCAATTGGTCTACATAAACGAATGTTTCCACGCTTTTTTCTGTCGGGTCGTATATTTCTGCGGCTTGGCCTCCTTGTGCAACGCAGTCACCAATATTGGCGTTGAAATTCAACAGAACTCCGTCAAAGGGCGCGCGTAATGTCAGCGCTTCAAGATCTAGTTCGCGTGCTTGTAATTCCAATTGGCCTATCTCTAATGCGATTTCGGCGCGTCCTTTGGTTGCTTTGGCACGTTCCAGCGCTTCTTCTGCGCGTTGTACGACAAAGGTTGCGTCTAATTTACGCCGCTCGGCCGCATCGAGTGTTGTTTCATTAACCAAACCACGTTGAAATAAGACGCGGGTGCGGTCGTATTCCCGATTGACGAATTCTTGTTCTTCGCTGACCCGTGCGACCTCTGCGATGGCCACAGTGATTGCGAATGCGCGTTCGCTGACGGCGGCTTGTAAATCATTTAAGCGGACTTGCGCCGTTTTTAATGCCAAATTTGCAGACCGGTCATCCAATTGAACTAAAATTTGGTCTTCGGTTGCGATGCCCGATTTGATGGCCTCGCTTGATAATGCAGTGATGCAACCGCGGGCCTCATAGGACAGTCCAGTTGTGTTATTGGCGACAACGGTTCCAGCAAGGTTGATTGAATTGAATTCCCCCTCGGCTAACACGGGTGTCGCGAGAAGACTAAGTGCGAATACAATGCGATTATACATGTGACGATCTACCTGTTGTTCTGACATAGAACGTTGATGCAGTTTATCACATAGTCAAGAATTTAGTGGGATTTGCATTCACACATAGGCCCCGCGCAAGGCCTGAAAAATTACGGCGGTGGCGACATTTGACAGGTTCAGGGATTTCACCTTATCGTTTCGCATTGGAACATGGAACATGCGGTCGTGCATCTTATGCCGCAATTCCATGGGTAGGCCTGAGGATTCTTTGCCAAATACCAGATATGCATCTTCGGGATATGATGGTTCGTAAAAGCTGTTTTCAGCATCCTCTTCAAACAAAAATAATGCGTCATGACGGGGGTGTCGTTTTTCGATGAAATCCTGCCAATTGTCATATTCACTAAGTTGGACAAACTGCCAATAGCGCGTCCCAGATCGCGCAACTGTTCGGTCATCAAGCGAAAAGCCATAGGGTTTGATGAGGATCAGTTCGAGATCAAGCGCGACGCAGGTGCGACCAATTGAGCCCGTGTTAAACGGGATCTCAGGCTCAAAAAGAACAATTTTTAACATGCGCTACGCGCCTTTCGTCGCCAAATGGTACACGGCGCGTAGCATTTTGCATTCTTAATTACTACCTAACGCAGTGAGCAGAGTGTTTAGGTTGTGTTCAAACATCGCCAAATAGCTGGTCGCTGGACCGCCGCGTTCGGACAGCGCATCAGAAAACAATCGGCCACCGATTGTTAGGCCTGTTTCATCCGCTATTTGTTGTACCAATGCTGGGCTTGTTATGTTTTCAACGAATAGCGCGGCGGCACCATCTGCCTTAAGTTGGTCAATCAAAACCGCCAATTCTTGTGCACTTGGTTCAGCATCGGTGTCGATCCCAACGGGTGCTAGAAATGTCATATCATAGGCATCTGCAAGATACCCAAAGGCATCATGTGCTGTCACCACTGTTCGTTTTTCTGCAGGCAGCTGGGAAAGTTTGGTTTTGGTTGATGTATCAAGCGCCATCAATGTGTTTGCATATGTGGCGCGGTTTGTTTCGATGACGTCCGCTTTTTCGGGGATCTTATTGCTGAGAACGGCCGCGATGTTGTTCACGTAAACCACGCCATTTGAAAGAGAGTTCCATGCATGTGGATCTGTCTCACCATCAACTTTCACAATCTTGACGCCTTGGGTTGCCACGTGAACGGATGCATCCGTACCTGACTCTGCTATCAGAGTTTCAGACCATGTTTCAAAACCCAAACCATTGACAAAAATGACATCTGCATCCGCAACTGCGCGCGCATCTGCGACAGACGGCTGGTATACATGCGCATCGGCATCGGGGCCAACAATCGTTGTAACATCCGCATGTTCACCCACGACCTGTTGCACCATATCACCCAAGATCGAAAAGCTTGCTACAATTTTCAAACGATCTTCGGCGAAACAAGCCCCTGATATGCAACTGATCACAGTGGCTCCAACCAGTGTTGCTATTGTAGAGAGTGAGGGCATGCCATCATCCTTTTTAAGTTTTGCGTGTTGCATTGAATTGTCCACGCAATCCCAACGGGCCAAACAACGCGGATAAGACAAAGATTACACCAGCCACCAAAACAATCGCAGGTCCTGATGGGGTTTCTGGTAATACGTAAGACAGCGTTAATCCTAACCAGCAGCTGAGCAGTGAAAATAGAAATCCAAGGCCCAATTGCGCTGTTATGGTTCCCGACCAATATCGCGCAGCGGTTGCAGGTAAAATCATCAGCCCAACAGCCATAAGCGTTCCCAATGTTTTGAATGCTGCCAACAGGTTTAGGACCAAAAGGAACATGAAACCCTGATCTACAATCCAAGGCCTTTTTACCTGTGACTCAAAAAATACAGGGTCGCATGTGCTCATAATAAGTGGACGAAGAATAAGTGCAAACGTGACAAGTGTTACAGTCGCCACGCCACCAACCAAAATGAGAGACGCATCATCAACCCCCAGGATGGACCCAAACAGAAAACTTTTCAATGGCACAGCAGATCCTGCAGCTGACAGGATAAAGATACCGATGGCCAACGCGATCAGGTACAGCGAGGCCAGGCTAGCGTCGCTGCGCAGGATTGTGTTACGTGCCAAATATGCCGTTAGGACAGCAACACCAACACCAGCGATAAGACCGCCAAATAGCAGGGACATTACAGATAAACCTGCAGTTACGAATCCAATTACAACGCCGGGCGTTATGGCGTGTGCCATGGCTTCACCAGCAAGTGAGAGGCGGCGTAACACCAGAAAGGCACCAACGGGTGCTACAGAAGCGGATAAAATCGTGGTTACAACAAAAGCGCGTCGCATAAATGCATAGCCGAACATTTCCGAGATTAGATCAAACATTAGTTGGCCTCCTCGTTTGGTTGGCCACGAAACATCCATGACGCCTGACTAGAGGACATGTATCCTTGTGCGACTAAACGATCTGGTGTCAGGATGTCACCAACGGTACCAAAACTGGCGCGTCCATTCCCCAGTAACAGCGCATGTGTGCAATGATCTAAAACCGCAGATAGATCATGCAGCACCATGATCACGGCGCGCCCTTCGCTTTGCCAAGTTTCGATAACACTTAGCAAATGTTGTTCTGTGTACTGATCCACGGCAGAAAATGGTTCATCCAACAAAATAAGGGGCGCATTTTGCATAATCACACGCGCAAATAATGCGCGTTGCAGTTGGCCCCCTGACAAAGCGTGCAGAGGGTGTTCTGCCAGATCCAGAATGCCAGCCATTTCAAGGGCCGCTTCCACACGGTCCCGCGTTGTGTTGTTTAAACCTGAAAATGGGTTGAAACCTTGCCAAGCGCCCATGGCAGCAAGATCGCGCACACGAATGGGAAAGCGGCGATCAAACTCTGTGAGTTGCGCCAAATATCCAATTTCGGCGGGCCTTCCGTTTGGCCATTGAATACGCCCACTGATCGGTGCCTGTAGACCCAGAAGTGTTTTTACAAACGTGCTTTTACCCGACCCATTGGCCCCAACGACAGCCAAAATAGAACCGGCTTCAACCTGACAGTTCAGGTTGTCAAACAGTGTTGAGTCGCCAAACCCAAGCGCCAAGTTTTCTATGTTGACGATGGGTGCCACTATATCACGCTAATGATCGTTGCCCAGCAAAGGGCCGAGACACTAAGGGCACAGAACACAAGCGTAATTTGGCTGAATTCGGTCAAACAAACCTTATGGATTCTTTTGGGCTGTTCGATGGCGCGGATCGCGGCATCATCCACCAAAACTTGTTCAATAGCGCCTCTGCTCATCGCATGCTCCTATTGGGGGAGGGTCGTCGCAGGAATCGCATTGCGATTTAACAAGTCTGACCAACTAGGACACCCCGCCCAGATGAATTTTAGTCCCAATGGCAGGTCTCCTGACTTGCGCCTATTAGTGATCTGCACCTTCCCAGATTTCCATCCAGTGGTACACGCAAAACACCCAAGCGCCTACAGTTGCGGGGGCAGTCACGGAGTTGCATATCATGCGCACCGTGTTCCCTTTTAAATCCTTGGCTGACTCGCCTCAGATACCAGTTGGTTTAGGGAGTACTAGAGCAATTTTTGCGTCATTCAAGCAAAAAAGGGATCGGTTTTATAAAAATATACATCTGAAATCTGCAGTAACTTATGAAAGATTATTTAATCCGACAAAAATAATCGGAAATTAATTCTTGACAATATTAGTCAGGAAAATCATAACTGAGATAGTTTAGGAGATATATTATGCACGTTTCGTTCGTTACAATCGCAGCTACACTGGTTGCGGGATCCATCGCCCAAGCGGCAGATGTAAATGTTTACTCTTACAGGCAGCCAGAGTTAATCAAACCTTTGACAGATGCGTTCACATCGCAGACAGGTATTAATGTAAACGTTGCCTATCTGAAGAAAGGCATGGTTGAGCGGATGAAAGCCGAAGGCCGCCGCAGTCCAGTAGATGTAGTTTTAACTGTTGATATTTCGCGCCTGTCGGCAGTTGTGAGTGAAGGGCTTACTCAATCAGTGGAAAGTGCAGCGCTATCACAAAATGTCCCGGATCTGTATCGTGACCCAGATGGGCATTGGTACGGACTGACAACGCGCGCACGGATCGTTTATGCCAGCAAAGACCGTGTTGCCGATGGTGAAGTGACGACATATGAAGATTTGGCAGATCCCAAATGGCAAGGGCGTATTTGTACACGCTCTGGGACAAATGCCTATAATGTTGCGCTGACCTCTGCGGTTCTTCACCATCACGGTACTGAGGG
>CAXABH010000007.1:0-14692 GCA_963966925.1 uncultured Rhodobacterales bacterium | reverse complement strand
AGGATAAGCCAAGCATGCTTTGTTTTAAAGGAAAAATCACCCAACACGTGGTACCCGCGGCCGGACTCGAACCGGCACGGCCTATTAAGCCCAGAGATTTTAAGTCTCTTGTGTCTACCATTCCACCACGCGGGCACGCGTTGGGTGAGGCGAACATAGCGATAGTTGGTGCGGTGTAAAGGGGTTTAGAGGCAGATATGCTGCTAAAGTTTCACGATTAATGCATAACTGCAGATTCAACGTTTCAAGTCCTTGACCTGGAGAGAGATCAGCACCAATTTTAGTTTATGTTTCCTTTTCGTGATCACAACCCGTCTGGGCGCACGCCCTATGTCACCTATTCACTGATCATTCTAAACGTGCTGATCTTTTTGTCCTATTGGGCAGAACTAAACAATGCGCGGTATATGAATGCTCTGCTATTGAATTGGGCCATGATTCCAGAATTTGTAACCAACGGTTATGGGCAGGCAGGTATCCTTACATCCATTTTTCTACATGGTGGTATCATGCATTTGCTGGGAAATATGCTATTTTTGTATATTTTTGGCGACAACATCGAGGACGAGTTGGGAAGCGCGAAATTTCTGGGGTTTTATCTAATCGCAGGCATTTTGGCGAATATTGCACAATATGCCATTGCGCCCTACTCCGATGTTCCGGTGATCGGAGCATCTGGTGCTGTTGCTGGCGTCATGGGGGGATATTTATTGCTATACCCCAAAGCACGCGTTGATATCATTCTGATTTTCATCATCTTCTTCAAAATCTTTACGTTGCGCGCATGGATCGTATTAGGGATTTGGATTGCAATGCAATTTTGGGGCGGCTTTGGGTCGGACCCAGAAACAGGTGGCGTTGCTTATTGGGCACATATCGGCGGTTTCATCGCAGGTATGGCCCTGATTTATCCACGATGGCGTGCAAAGGGATCCCGTGCATTTTGGCATGACACATCAGGGGCACCACCCCACCCAGAAGCGAAATATGCCCTGACACAATCAGGAATTCCAAAAATTCCTCGGCGTCCAAGGCGCTAATTAGCTGCGCAAGATTTTGGCAAATGCTTCAAACTGTACTTCGCTTGCGACAATGACATCACCTGTTTCCATAGGATCTGTATCTGGTGTCAGGCCTTCCACCAATGCACCTGCCTCTCTGGCGATCAACAAACCAGCGGCAATGTCCCATGATTTCAAACCACGTTCCCAGAACCCATCATAACGAGCAGCTGCGACATATGCTAAATCAAGCGACGCCGCACCAAAACGGCGAACACCGGCACACGTAGGCATAAGTTTTGCCAAGTCTTGCAGAGTTTCCGGCAGATCACCCGCGCGTCCTGAAAATGGAATCCCTGTTGCATACAGGCTGTCTTCAACACGATAACGTGGGGACACGCGAATGCGCATTTCATTCATCCACGCACCGGCCCCTTTTTCCGCTACAAACATCTCATCTTTAGTTGGATCATAGATAACCGCCGCCACCAATTGCCCTTTGTGTTCCAGCGCGATTGAAACGGCCCAATGCGGGAGCCCGTGCAAAAAGTTAGTCGTACCATCAAGCGGGTCAACAATCCACCGGCGCGTGGGGTCCTGCCCGTCCACTTCACCTGTTTCTTCGCCCAAGAAACCATACGTCGGACGCGCCTCGGTCAATTCTTCGCGAATAATTTTTTCTGCAGCGGTATCCGCACGTGATACAAAGTCTCCTGCGCCTTTGCGCGAAACCTGAAGACTTTCGACCTCACGGAAGTCTTTGGAAAGGGAACGCCCCGCCTTGCGCGCGGCTTTCATCATAACGTTAAGATTGGCGCTACCTTGCTGCATTTGAATATCCTTGTTTTCAGGCTGGCCATATACGCGCAATTCATTGGCTTGCCAAGGGAGGAGTGTAAAAAGGGGCCGGATCAAATCCAGCCCACCTGATATTTAATCCGAATGCGTATGTGTGTGCGCATGCGCTGACATTTTGTCCTGCCGCTCCAGATCGATTGGCACGGTCAATACCACCTGTCCAGCATTTTCAAACGTTAGAGTCAGGTCAATCATATCCCCATGTTCTAATGAGCGCGTTAGCCCCATGAACATAACGTGATCGCCGCCACGTTTAAGTGCATGCATGCCCCCCGCAGGAATCACAATGCCATCTTTTATTTTGGTCATTTTCATCACGCCATCCTCTTCTAGGTGCGTGTGAAGTTCGACGCGTTTCGCCACATCAGACACCGCAGCAACCAACCGATCATCTTGATCAGAGTGATTGTGGATCATCATAAATGCAGCACCTGATTTGGCAACTTTGCTTGCGACGCGCGCATAGGCATCATTCACCATGACATTGCCCGCGAAAAGGGGTGAGGTTGATAACACTGCGACACATGCCGCTGATACTAGGGTTCTGAGTTTCATTTTGCTCTCCTGATTTTTGATAATTGTTTCGAAATCAAGAGTGGATAGGCGGACCCCGCTGCTGAAAACCATCAAACACTACTGACGCACGTTGGGCTTGCACCATCCAATATTGGTGCGCCCGCGCATCAACATCGTATAACGTCACGAGGCCCGTTGAAATGTCAGCAAGCGCCAAAGCGGAAATACAATCCGGGCAGTGCACTTGTTTCTTTATCGGGTCACCATTTACATCCAGCAGCACCACAATCATCGCACTACCACTACACACTGGTACGACATGCGCCACATCCTGTTCATGCGGCATGGCATGTACGCGCGCAATGGCACCAGTGATCATGATAAGGATCAAACTTATGCGGAAAAGAATGCGAATGACATTATCCAAAGCTAAGACACAAAAAAACCCTGCCACACTGCGACAGGGTCTTCAATAAATCTTACTGCGACACTTACGCAGTTTGCGCTTTTGCGATCTCTTTTTTGATCTTCAGCGCGTTATCGGATAGTTCGACATCTTTCGCTTTTGCCAAAAACGCATCCAGGCCACCGCGGTGATCCACAGAACGCAGAGCTGCGGCAGAAATACGCAGTTTGAAGCCGCGGCCCAATGCCTCGGACTGCAGTGTGACGTCGTTCAGGTTAGGCAAGAAACGACGACGTGTTTTGTTGTTGGCGTGGCTGACATTGTTGCCAGTCATCGGGCCTTTTCCAGTCAATTCGCAGCGTCGCGACATGATCTAATCCTCATCTATTATCGTCTGACCCGCATGAACCGCTGGCCAATATAAAAAGGCGCCGCTATTGGGGCCGCGCCAAAATTCTGTTCGTGTGCTTCTAGGTGTAAATCTGAGTAACGTCAAGAAGCCACAACCCGCAATTTACGAATTTTCGCGCCTTTGGATAATCATAAACTGCACATGGGTGTTTTTCAGAGGCAAAATTTACAGATAGCTCACTTAATCGAATCGTTTCGTCTTTAATTCGGTGACAAAAGAATCGGCAGCAAGGGACGCCGACATCTGACCCAATTGAATTGCACGCTCTAACGCATCCATACGTTCACGCGCCGCTGAACCATCTAATTGCGACAATAGCATTTGACGAACATCTTCTTTAAACCAAAATGATACCTGGTTTTGGCGCGTACGGTCAAAATAACCCTCTGCGCGTCGCCACGTAATCAATTCATTAATTTTATCCCATGCCTCAGACAAACCGTTTTCTTCGATCGCGGAAACTGTCATAGCCATCGGGAAACCATCGGGGTCGTTGGGGCGTGATCTAAGCAAGCGCAGCGCACCAGCATAATCTGCACATGTGCGCATTGCGGTTGTTTTTAAATCACCATCCGCTTTGTTCACCAAAATCATATCGGCAATTTCCATGATGCCGCGTTTGACACCCTGCAATTCATCACCACCCGCAGGCGCAAGTAACAACAAAAACAGATCAGAAATCTGTGAAACAATGGTTTCAGACTGCCCTACCCCAACTGTTTCAACCAAAACAACGTCAAAACCGGCCGCTTCGCAAATTGCGACAGCCTCGCGCGTGCGACGCGCTACACCGCCTAGGTGCGACTGACTGGGTGAGGGGCGGATGAATGCATTTGGGTTGCGTGATAATCGATCCATGCGGGTTTTATCCCCCAAGATGGACCCGCCCGTGCGCGCCGAACTTGGGTCAACTGCCAGTACAGCAACTTTTAATCCCTGATCCGTTAAATACGTGCCAAAGCTTTCTATGAATGTGGATTTACCAACACCAGGTGTTCCCGACAGTCCAATACGCAGCGCCTGCCGTTTGGCCTTTGACGCCGCCTCTAGCAACTCTAACGCCGCTGCGCGATGATCCGAACGCGAACTTTCCACCAATGTGATCGCCTTGGACAATGCACGGCGATCCCCTGCCAAAAGTTTATCTATATCAATTTTTGAAACACCCATTTCGGCAGCTTTCCGCAGAACACGATTGTGTAAGTTGACCTTTGGCTTCGTTTCTTGCCTTGATTACACTGGTAATGTCCAGTGCGCGGCGGGGTTTTCGGTGCAAAAAGTCAAAATTCGAAATTTAATAGGTGCCCTCGGTACAGCCTGTTTGGCACTGATGTTTCATTCGGCGCAGGCTGAAACGACAAAGATGCATTTTGATGTTACAATCTTGGGACTAAAGGCAGGCGAATTGCGCTATACCCTTGAACGGGATGACACATCCTATGCGGCGTCAGGTCTGCTTTACCCAACGGGCCTTGCGGCAACGATGACGACGTTCTTGTACAAGGTATCGGTCACTGGATCACATAAGGGTGATCAATACTTCCCATCGCGGTATTCAGAAAAATCAGACACGGGCAAACGCAACGAAGAACGTGAAATCATCTATCGCTCGGGTGTTCCCAATATTCGCTCTGCGAAACTTCCGAAACCTCATTGGCTGGACCCCAAAACGCAAAAGGGCACTTTGGATCCGATGACAGCGATTTTAGAAATCTTGCGCGATGTGGAACATGGCAAGATGTGCAATCAGGATGTAACCCTTTTTGATGGGGCACGTCGGGTGCGAATTGCCCTATCAAATCCCAAAGAGACAGGAACACGCGCAACTTGTGATGGCGTTTATCGTCGCGAGGGTGGGTTTTCAGCAAACGAATTGAAACAGGGAACAACCTTTCCCTTCACCATCACCTATCAAAAAACCAATCAAAACTATTATTTCCAACGATTTGATGTGAAATCTGCACGTGGACGGGCGGCCTTTGTTCGTAGATAACGCTATCTATGGAAGGCAAATTACCGATTCACGATGTTCTGGATGAACTGATCCAAGCTGTGCAAACAAAACAGTGCGCTGTGTTGTGCGCTCCACCAGGGGCAGGTAAGACCACAGTTGTTCCACTAACACTTTTGTCCAGCGGTGGCTTTGACGGTAAAATTATCATGCTAGAACCGCGCCGTTTGGCAGCACGTGCGGCGGCCGAAAGAATGGCAAAGACACTGAACGAAAAGGTCGGGCAAACCATTGGGTATCGCGTACGTGGGGATGCCAAAACATCCTCTGATACCAAAATAGAGGTCGTGACCGAAGGCATCCTAACGCGGATGATTCAGTCGGACCCTGAATTGCACGGCACAGCCTGTATCATTTTTGACGAATTTCACGAACGTTCCTTGAACGCGGATCTTGGACTGGCGCTCAGTTTGGAAATTCAGGATGCATTGCGTGATGATCTGCGGATTGTTGTGATGTCTGCGACACTAGATGCTGACCCTATTTCAAAATTGATGAACAATGCCCCAATCATCACATCAAAAGGGCGCAGTTATTCCGTTGAACCGGTTTGGCTGCCCCGTCCTGTTCCCACGCATCAACGCCTCGAGACTGGGATCAGCACCCTAATTCATCAGGCCCTAGAAAAAACTGATGGTGGCGTTCTGGTCTTTTTGCCCGGTGAACCAGAAATTCGAAATGTTCTGCGAACATTATCAGGGGCCATCCCCAAAGATGTTACAGTCTATCCGCTCTTTGGTACCTTAGATTTCAAAGATCAGCAGATGGCCATTGCCCCACTTAAAACTGGACGCAAGGTTGTTTTGGCGACGTCTATCGCGGAAACTTCCTTAACGATTGAGGGCATCACAGCCGTCGTCGATAGCGGACTGGCGCGGCGCGCAATTTATGATGCGGGTACTGGCATGTCCCGATTGATCACAACCAAAGCGTCCAAGGCCGAAGCAACACAGCGCATGGGTCGTGCTGGGCGTTTGTCAGAAGGAACATGTTTCAAATATTGGTCCCGCGCAGAAGAGGGGCAGATGCCTCCATTCGCGCCTGCAGAAATTCAACGCGCTGATCTGGCAACATTTGCGCTGGATCTTGCGCAGTGGGGAACCAATGAACATAACCTGGCCCTTCTAACTCCGCCCAATGCTGCGGCCTTGGATGACGCGCGCGCTGTGTTGAAAATGCTAGGCGCGTTGGATCAGGCAGGGCGCATTACAGATCACGGTCGCATATTATCACGCGCACCCACGCATCCCCGAATTGCACATATGATTACAGTGGCTGGCGAAAACGCAACACTGGCTGCAGCATTGCTGGGTGAGCGTGATATATTGCGTAAATCAGGGCAAAGTGATTTTGCCAAACGCATCAAAGCAATCGTTGACGCCGATCCAAATATCCCAAAACTCACCCGTAATCGCATCAAATCAGAATCTAAGCGGCTCGCCCGATTTGCAGCGCAACATGCGCCCAGCTACAGCATGGCGCAAATGCTTGCGATGGCCTTTCCTGATCGGATCGGTGCAAGGCGTGCGGGCAAAGCGGCGCGTTTTATTTTGTCGGGGGGCAAGGGTGCAATTATGCGTGACGATGATGCGCTTGCCTCTCAGCGGTTTATCGTTGCTATTGAATTGGATGGCGACCCTAGAGAAGCGCAAATACGGCTTGCGTTACCAATTTCTGAAAGCGAAATTCGTGATCTGTTTGATACGCAGTTTGAGTGGCAAAATATCTGTGAATGGTCAAAGCGCGATAGTCGCGTTGTTGCGCGAAGACGCGAATATTTTGGCAGTCTCATCCTAAATGATCAGATTTGGAAGGACGTCGATGAAACCACATTGGCCATGGCAATGATTGAAGGTGTGCGTGATTTGGGCCTGACGTTGACCCTTGGCGCCCAACGGTTTCTAGCGCGCGTGCGCTTGGCACCTGAGGCGTTTCCTGGATTTGACGACGCAACATTATTAAGCGAACTTGACGAATGGTTGTTACCCTATCTGACAGGGATCACGACAACAGAGGCCTGGCGCAAATTTGATATCACGCCCGCACTTAAGGCTCGATTGAGCTGGGATCAACAAAACAAATTAGATCACTTAGCACCCAGTCATTTTACGACACCAATCGGGCGTAAGATCCCGATTGACTATGATGGTGAACATCCACAAATTGCATTACGCCTGCAGGAGATGTTTGGACAGATCACGCATCCACAGGTCGCAGGCAAACCTTTACGAGTTACTCTGCTCTCACCCGCCGGCCGGCCCGTACAGACAACATTGGACATCCCCGGGTTTTGGGCAACAAGTTATACAGATGTGCGCAAAGATATGCGTGGGCGATACCCAAAACATCCATGGCCAGAAGACCCAACACAGGCCGATCCCACGCTGCGCGCGAAACCACGTGGCACTTGATTAACGTTCACGCAAACGGATCTTCTGGATAGCGCACGCCTGCCAAATACAATCCATGGGGCGGGGAAACCGGCCCACAGGCTGCGCGTTCACGGGCATCAAGCGCCGTTTTCACGTCAATCGGGTCCCATGCCCCTGCCCCAACGCGTTCAAGCGTCCCAACAAAGCTGCGTACTTGATTATGCAAAAAACTACGCGCGCGTACGAAAAAACGGATTTCAGGCCCCGACCACCCATCAATTTTCGTAACCGTCAATTCATCCAGTGTTTTAAGGGGGCTTTGCGCTTGGCATATCGAAGATCGAAAGGTGGTGAAATCATGCAGGCCCAGCAGATGATGCGCACCCTCTTGCATCGCATCAGGATCTAAATCGTGATTGACCTGCCAAACCAACCCCGCATCATGCGTTGCAGGCGCACGACGGCAAAGCAGGCGAAACACATATTGCCGTTCAACCGCACTAAAGCGGGCGTGCCAGTCCGCATCTACCTGCGCGCAGGCAATGATTGAAACGGGCAACGGTTTCAGATGATAATTTAGCGCCTCGGACAGTCGAAACGGATCCCAATCCTTTTCCAGATCACACTGCGCAACCTGCGCTGTGGCATGCACCCCCGCATCTGTGCGACCTGCGGCCGCAATCGTGTGAGCGCGCGGTTCCAATTTCGCCAAGGCCGCCTCAATCGCACCCTGAACAGAGGGTTGATCAGCCTGTCGTTGCCAACCTGCAAAGGGGGCGCCGTGATATTCCACTTTTAATGCATATCGGTTCATGGTGCCCAGATAACGCAAATTTTCCCCCTGTCCAAGCTGTTGAATTATTTGATGTGATCCACCATGTACTTAACGAACAAAAAGGGCGTGTGTTTTGACGATAACTGACATCGGATATCGCATAATCGATGGTGTTGATGCACTGGGCACACAGGTGTCTGATACGGTATTTGGTGCCCCCATTCGGTTGGGCGTCACAGGGTTGGCGCGTTCTGGAAAAACCGTATTCATCACATCATTAATCGCCAATTTATTGTCTGGCGCCAAATTACCCCAGTTTACGGTTAGTGCGCAGGATCGCATAGAACTGGCCTACCTTAACCCACAACCCAACGATACGATTGCGCGTTTTGACTATGAAACGCATTTGGCAAAATTATGTGCGCACCCTCCCTCTTGGCCTGAAAATACCAAGGGGATCAGTACGCTACGCTTAACCCTGAAATTGCGACCGACGGGTTTACTCTCTGGTTTTCGTGGCGCGATCGAACAACACATCGACATTGTGGACTACCCTGGCGAATGGCTGCTTGACCTAGGATTGATGGACAAATCCTATGAGGATTGGAGTAATGCTGCCCTACAGCGAATGACAAATCGACCAGTTGGTGCCGATTATCGAACTGCGTTAAGTGATTTAAACCCAAGTGATCCTTTCACTGAAACAGTTGCAAAACAATTTGCAGGACTTTTCACTGACTATTTGGAAAATGCGCGCGCGGCTGGCTATTCGGATTTGTCACCGGGTCGTTTTTTGTTGCCTGGTGATATGGCTGGATCACCTGCCCTGACTTTTGCACCCGTTCCCAAACCAACAGGTCGCGTTCGCAAAACACTCTGGGCTGAAATGGGGCGCCGGTACGATGCCTATAAAACGCATGTTGTGCGCCCCTTTTTCCGTGATCATTTTTCAAAAATTGACCGACAAATCGTATTGGTCGATTTGCTAAACGCGTTGGACAAAGGACCAGAGGCATTGTCCGATTTGCAACACACGATGAAGGATGTTGTGCATGCGTTTCGTCCTGGTCAAAACTCGTTTTTGACGCGCATTATGTTAGGTCAGCGTGTTGACAAAATATTATTCGCCGCAACCAAAGCAGATCATTTACATCACACGCAGCATACCAATTACACAAATATCATGCGCGCAATTATGGATGACGCCCAACGGCATGCAAAATTTCAGGGCGCAAAAACAGCGGCCCTGTCACTGGCCAGTGTGCGCAGTACAACAGAAACCACGCACCAAGATCATCCATGTGTCTGCGGGACACTGTTAACAAGCCGCAAAAATACGTTATCCTATGCAGGGTCATTGCCTGACAATGCCCAGCAACTGTTGCGTGACATCACAGATGGGCGTTCAAATTGGTTAGGTGCTGAATTCACTTCAACACCCTTTGCGCCGCCAACAGATGCATATCACTCTGATCGTGGCATCGCGCACATACGACTAGATCAAGCATTAGAATTTTTACTGGGAGACCGACTGTGATTCGACCAGCACGTGATTTGGATGCAGGACCGCTTGGGGCGATTTTATCTGAATTTGTGGAAACCAACGATTGGGTGCCGCGCCTGCATACCCGTGCACAGGACATTGCGTTCGCAGCCAAACTTATCGCGGGGCATTGCGTTTTTGTCTGGAGTGTGGATCGACCCGTCGGGTTTATTGCCATCCATCAAAATTCAATTGATGCGCTTTATGTGCGCAACGATCAACACCGTCAGGGGTACGGCAGCGCGCTGATCCAACATGCACAATCCATTCGCAGCGAATTGGATTTATGGACGTTCCAACAAAACACAAAAGCGCGGAGATTTTATGCAACCCATGGATTTTCGGAAACGGAATTTACGAACGGTTCGGGAAATGATGAAGGCCTGCCAGATGTGCGCCTAAAGTGGAGGGCACATTGATATGCGCGACAAAAAACCATTCACAGTTGAACTAGATGAAACAGCCCCAATTCCGCACCCTGCCGAGGTTGACCAAATCAATGATGCCCCCCTGCCCACTGCGAAATCAGTGCCATCTGAAAGGGGACTGGGTTTATTTGGTTGGGCTATCTCGTTTGGAGCCTCACTGGTTTTCGCATATTTAGCAATCGGATTTTGGGATTTCTTGGTCGCCCAATTCGCACGCAACACCCTCCTGGGCTGGACATTAGGGGGCATCGCTGCGACCTTTGTCGCGCTCATCTTTACGATGATTATACGCGAATTACTTGTGATCGCGCGTATGAAAAATATGGAACGCTTGCGCAGGCGTATCGACATTGTGTTGTCCACCCAAGATGTGCCAGAAACCCGGCACATTATTTCCGAGTTAAATTGCATTTATGCCCGTCGAAAACATTTGAAATCAAATTGTCAGAATCAGGCACAAACCGCCAAAGACAGCGTTGATCCAAACGCAATGCTCAGCCGTTACGAAGGCGAGGTCATGGCGGTATTGGATAAACAAGCACAAAAAGAAATCGAACGAGCCGCACGACAAGTTGCAACCGTTACAGCAATGGTTCCAATCCCGTGGATTGATATGTTGGCCGCATTTGGAACAAACATCACAATGATCCGACGTATTGGTGAAATTTATGGCGGACGATCTGGTCCCATTGGATCATGGCGCCTACTGCGGTCCGTTTCGTCACATCTGATGGCGACTGGTGCCTTGGCCGTGGGGGATGACTGGCTAGGCTCAGTTTTTGGAGGCAGCTTATTGTCGCGCCTATCACGTCGATTTGGCGAGGGTATGGTAAATGCGGCCCTTACAGCACGCGTTGGACGTGCCGCAATTGAGGTGTGTCGCCCACTGCCCTACCAAATCCAAAAGCGCCCTAAAATTAGTGTGATTTTGCGTCGTGCGCTGACTGGCATTTTTGACAAATCGCCAGATTAAATTTCGGATTTTTCCACATGACCACTGACTTCAGCCCAGGCATTTTCACGCAAAGCAAGGCCCAGAACACGATCAGGGTTTGTTGGGTGTGGCATCACCACATCCCTGAGCTTTTGGAACCCAAACCGCGAGTAATAGGGCGCATCCCCAACCAGTAAAATGCGTTCCCACCCAATCGCAGATGCAATTTCAATGCTTTCTCGGATCAGCAATCCCCCCAACCCTTCACCCTGTCGTGTGGGGTGTACAGCCACTGGACCCAGCAACAGGGCATAATCATTCCCAATGCGCACAGGCCAATGTCGAATCGCGCCAGCCAAAATTTGGTCAGGATCCCGCGCGGCTAGGGATAATTCAGGAACAGGATCAATGTTGTCACGCAAACGATAAGAGGACAACGCAGTGCGCCCAGGCGCAAAACACAGATCATATAGGGCCTCAACCTCCCACCAATCTGCCGTTGTTTCTTGTGTGATGTGGAACACTCACAACCCCTGTGCGAAAACTATGACTAGAATGCTGCCTAACACGGCACTAGGTTGGTTTCAAATAGGAGAATGCAGATGTTTTACGAACCACGCAATGGCCACGGGCTGCCACATAACCCATTCAATGCAATCGTAACACCACGCCCGATTGGTTGGATTTCAACACGCAGCACAGAGGGTACAGATAATCTTGCACCGTATTCATTTTTTAACGCCGTGGCCTATACACCGCCCCAAGTCATGTTCGCATCAACATCGTCGAAACCAGATCAAGATGACACCAAAGATTCTGTTGCAAATATCCGCGACACTGGTGTGTTTTGTGTAAATGTTGTGTCATATGAATTGCGCGATGCGATGAACAAAACATCGGCCGCATTGCCCAAAGACATGGATGAATTTGAAGCGGCTGGATTAGAAAAAGCGGAAAGCCAAATCATAAATTGCCCGCGCGTGGCGATTGCGCCTGCATCCTTTGAATGTCGGCTTACACAAATTGTAAAGCTAGAAGGTCAATCAAACCATGCGGTTTTTGGAGAAGTAGTCGGGGTTCATATGAATGATGCGTTTATCGTAGATGGCAAATTTGATGTGACCAAATTTGTTCCCCTTAGCCGCCTAGGATACCGAGATTATGCGATGGTCGAGAAAACATTCACACTCGCACGTCCCGACGATTAAGCTTGCATTTTCTTTGATGCGGGTCTAACTGCGATCCCATGATAACAGCGAACACACCACACTGCTTGCGACGCCGACGCCACTGACTTAGTGGCGTTGCCTTTTGTTATCTGCGCAAATACGCGCGAACCTTCCCTAATTGATTGACTTGTCCATGCCCATACTGCACGAAAAGGGCTCTAACTTGTAAAGGATTATGACGATGATTGCGTCCGTTCTACCAACATATGCACGTGCACCTTTGAATTTTGTAAAAGGTGAAGGAACATGGTTGATCGAGGCAGATGGACGCCGATTTTTGGATTTGGGCGCGGGCATTGCTGTGAATGCATTGGGCCATGCGCATCCCGATTTGGTCGATGCCTTGACCCAACAGGCGCAAAACCTGTGGCATGTTTCAAATCTATATGAGATCCCAAATCAACAGCGTCTTGCGGACCAATTGGTATCTTTGACCTTTGCTGATACAGTATTTTTTACCAATTCAGGCACTGAAAGCTGCGAATTGGCTGTGAAAATGGCGCGGAAATATTGGTATGAAAAGGATCAGCCAGAGCGCGTCGAAATCATAACCTTTGAGGGATCCTTTCACGGTCGATCTTCTGCCGGTATTGCAGCAGCAGGGTCAGAAAAAATGACCAAGGGCTTTGGCCCGCTTTTGCCTGGTTTTGTGCATTTGAAATGGAATGATCACGATGCAATCAAATCCGCGATTTCGGAAAAAACTGCAGCGATTATGATTGAGCCAATCCAAGGTGAAGGCGGCATTCGCCCCGTTCCTGAACAATGCCTAAAAGGATTGCGGGACCTTTGTGATGAACATGGTCTGCTTTTGATCTTTGACGAAGTGCAATGCGGCGTGGGCCGGACTGGTAAACTCTTTGCGCATGAATGGGCCGGCATTGATCCTGACATCATGATGGTCGCAAAGGGGATCGGCGGGGGTTTTCCATTGGGCGCTGTTTTAGCCAGCGAAGAGGCAGCCTTTGGTATGACTGCGGGGACGCATGGATCGACCTATGGTGGCAACCCGCTGGGCTGTGCTGTTGGTAACAAGGTTTTGGAATTGATTGGTAACGCCGCATTTTTAAGTGAGGTAACGGAAAAAGCGGCCTATTTCAAAGCGGGTCTTGAAGATCTGGTAGCGCGCCATCCAAACACGTTCAAATCCGTACGCGGCAAAGGATTAATGATGGGACTGGAGTGCGCTGTGCCAAACATGGATTTTGTGAACGCAGGCTATAATGCGCTGATTTTAACAGTTCCAGCAGGCGACAATGTCGTGCGTTTTGTGCCGGCACTTACCATAACCAAAGACGAAATTGACGAAGCGATGGCCCGCCTCTCTTCTGCGGCGCAAAGCCTTACGTAAGGACGAAAGATTAACGATGAACCACTTTTTAGACATCAACAAAGTCGCACCAAGCGAACTGCGCAAAATTATCGATCACGCGCGCGCTATGAAAGATGCGCGCAAAGGCCAACCAAAAGGCGCCATGGATTCTGAACACCCACTTGATGGTCATATGGTCGCGCTGATTTTTGAAAAACCCTCGACGCGAACACGCGTAAGTTTTGATGTTGGCGTGCGCCAATTAGGTGGTCAAACCATGGTTTTGTCAGGCGCTGACATGCAACTGGGGCACGGTGAAACCATCGCTGACACGGCTCGGGTCCTAAGTCGATATGTAGACATGATTATGATCCGTACCTTCGAAGAGGCAACATTGCTGGAAATGGCTGAATATGCCGACGTTCCTGTGATCAATGGCCTGACCAATCGGACGCACCCCTGTCAGATTATGGCAGATATTATGACATTCGAAGAACACCGCGGCCCAATCACAGGCAAAAAGGTGGTTTGGTCAGGGGATGGCAATAATGTGTTTGCCAGCTTTGCGCATGCGGCCGGACAATTTGGGTTTGATCTGACGTATACTGGACCAGAACAATTGGATCCAGAAATGGCCTTTATCGAAGATGCACGCGCAAAAGGATCAAATGTTCAGATCGAACGTGATCCGTTTAAGGCGGTTCAAGGTGCGGATTTAGTCGTCACAGACACTTGGGTCAGCATGCATGATCATCCAACGACACGCGAACGACGGCACAACCAATTGCGCAGCTACCAAGTTAATGCCGATCTTATGGCGCATGCAAATAAGGATGCATTATTTATGCATTGCCTGCCCGCCCATCGCAATGAAGAGGCCACATCTGAAGTGATG
>CAXABH010000006.1:0-14952 GCA_963966925.1 uncultured Rhodobacterales bacterium | reverse complement strand
GGACGTGGTCTATATTCACGATGGCCCCCCGCGTATTTCTCTCTACACAATGGTGAATAACGACAGCGGGGCAGGGGCGCACTCTGCTTTGGTTATTAATGCATCTCAACGGGTGATTTTTGACCCTGCGGGTACCATTAAACACGACGTTTTCATCGAAAAAGATGACGTGTTGTACGGTGCAACGCCAAGCGTGCTGCAGTTTTACACCCGCGCGCATGCACGCAAAACCCACCATGTTTTGATTCAGGATTTGGATGTTAGTCCTGAAATCGCCGAGCGTGCTTTGCAATTGGTGCGATCAAACGGTCCTGTCACATCTGCATTTTGTGCCAGCGCCAGCTCTTCAATCTTGCGCAAAATTCCCGGATTTGAGGGGATTGGTCAAACCATGTTCCCAAATCGACTGGCCGATGATTTTGCTAAGATAGAGGGCGTGCGTGAACAAAAGCTGTATGAATACGATGATGCGGACAAACGTGTCGCGTTAGAAGCCTATGACCCACAGCGGATCAATCAAAAATAGTGGTTCTGCACCTGTGGACATTGGCCACATTTGATTTAACCTGTTCATTTGAACAGGAGGGTGATCAATGACAGCTGTGGATTGGGATGGATATTTGATCGCGCCGAATGCGACGGGGGATGGCGTTACGCGTCAAATCTCTGGAACAGATCATGACGGAAAAAAACAGACCATTCGCGTGATCGAAGAACGCCCGCTGACTATTTATCTAAATTCCCAAGAAATTGTAACGGCTATGACGATTGGGGATTACCCCGAATACCTTGCTGTAGGGTTTTTACGCAACCAAGGGATGTTAAACCCAAGCGAGGCGATCACAGGGATCAGTTATGATGGCGAACTTGAAACAATCGTGGTGCGAACCGAAACGCAAACGAATTTTGAAGAAAAGCTGAAAAAGAAAACGCGCACCAGCGGGTGTGCCGTTGGCACCGTTTTTGGCGATATGATGGAGGGGTTAGCGGATCTGAAACTTCCCACTCAATCTGTTAAAACGTCGTGGTTGTATACGCTGGCCTCTCGCATCAATCGGACCCCCTCTCTCTACCTTGAGGCAGGTGCGATCCACGGGACAGTGTTGTGCGAACAAGACCGACCACTTGTTTATATGGAGGATGTGGGCCGTCATAATGCAGTGGATAAAATCGCAGGCTGGATGATGCGTAACGGTGTAAGTGGGGGTGACAAAATCCTTTATACAACCGGCCGTCTAACGTCCGAAATGGTGATTAAAACGGCACAGATGGGCATTCCGGTTTTGGCCTCGCGTTCGGGTTTTACTGCATGGGGTGTTGAAATTGCTGAACAAGTGGGGATGACGTTGATAGGTCGAATGAAGGGAAAGCGGTTTCAATGTCTATCTGGTGCCCAAAGGCTCATGTTTGATGCGGATCTGACCACTATTCAGGACGATCCCAAAAGTGCGGGTCGCAAGGGTGCTGAACATGGGTAAACCTTTGGGCGTGATCCTTGCGGGTGGTTTGGCACGGCGTATGGGGGGTGGTGATAAATCTCTACTAGGACTGGGTCAGTTGCGGGTGTTGGATCAGGTGATTTCCCGTTTGGGTGGGCAGGTGGATCAGTTGATATTGAATGCAAATGGTGATCCTGCGCGGTTCGATGAATTTGGATTGCCCATTGTCGCGGATAGTTTGGATGGGTTTTTGGGGCCGCTGGCCGGTGTTCTGGCCGGGCTGGATTATGCAGCGGATCATGGGTTTGATTATGTTGTTTCTGTTGCTGCGGACACCCCCTTTTTCCCAACGGATTTGGTGTTTTCCCTATGCGCCGCATCTGATCATATGGATGTTCCAATTGCACTTGCCGCAACAAAAGTTGAGAGCGGAAAGATTGTTCGCCATCCGACGTTTGGATTTTGGCCCGTGGCCCTACGGGAGGATTTACGATCCGCACTGCAAGATGGACTGCGCAAGGTTGTTTTGTGGACAGATCAACATGGCGCCGCAACTCATGTATTTGACAGCACAGAAATAGACCCGTTCTTTAACATCAACACACCAGAAGATCTGCAACTGGCGAACGACATTATGGAAACCCTCTCATGAAAATATTTGGTGTTACAGGTTGGAAAAACTCTGGGAAAACAGGCCTGATGGAGCGACTGATAACTGAATTCACAATGCGTGGATTAACTGTTTCCTCCATCAAACACGCCCATCACAGCTTTGATATTGATCATCCAGGGCGTGACAGCTACCGACACCGCAATGCCGGTGCGCGCCAAGTTTTGTTGGCATCACGCAACCGCTGGGTTTTGATGCATGAGCTGCGCGAAGAAGAGGAACCAAGCTTGGGTGATTTGTTAAAGCAACTGTCCCCCGTCGACCTGGTTCTGATCGAAGGGTACAAACGCGATCAACACCCCAAAATCGAAGCGCACCGAAAAGAAACGGGTCAGCCACTAATTGCACCAGGTGATGAAACGATTGTCGCTGTCGCCAGTGACACGTCTGTCACAGTAGATTGCCCTGTATTAGATTTGAACGATACAGGTGCGATTGCAGATTTCATTTCGCACGCTTTGGAATTGGATGTTTGATCGTGTCCTAACGATTGATTGGTCTGGGCGATCAAAACCATCGCCTGTCGCTGCCTGTGCGGACGCGATATTCACATGTTTTGGTGATCAACATGGGGTGGCCCATCCCATATATCACCGCACCCGCCATGCGGTAATGGATTACATTGGGACAGTTGTTGACACAGCCAAGCATCAAAAGGGGGCGACCTTAATCGGTTTTGATTTCTCATTTGGCTATCCCCACGGGTTAGCGCAACACTTGACCGGGTCGCGTGATATTCGATCCCTGTGGCAGTGGTTTGCTGATCGTATTCAGGACGACCCCCAAAATGCCAATAATAGATTTCAAATCGCGGCGGACATAAATGGGCTCTTTCCCGGGATTGGCCCGTTTTGGGGGACCCCTTCGACAGTACAATTCCCGAAATTACCGCATAAAGGAAGCATCAGAGAGGGGCACGGATTACCCGAATTTCGCGCAACTGAAGAACGCGCAAAAGGTGCGCAGTCAAATTGGAAATTATTTACGACGGGCTCTGTTGGATCGCAGGCTCTGCTGGGGATCGCGCGCTTGCACCACTTAATCTCTCAGTTCCCTAATATTCATCTTTGGCCCTTTGATGGGGGAATTCCGACATCCTTTGACGGTGTTGTTTTGGCAGAAATTTTTCCGTCCATGTTTGCATTGGACCAAGATCGTTTGACGCACCGCTTTCCAGATCAAACTTATCACATCAAAGATGCCGCACAGGTGCGCGCCGCAACAGAAGCATTTTTGCGCGTGTGCCGCGGGAATTGGGATGCCGCCTATCCAAGTGACAGATTGGATGATAGGGTGAAAGAAGAAGGCTGGATTGCTGGCATCAGTATGACAGAAAGGGCGTTATGGTCACACCGCCACCATTAAAAAACGATTGTTTCGCACTTCCCCCAGGGGTTGATTGGACGCCTGTTGATGATGCCTTGGGGCAGTTGAAATCTGCCCTGCGGTGTGTGGTTTCGACTGAAATGGTTGATATTATGGACGCGCGTGATCGATTTGTCGCGCATGATGTTCCTGCCCCCCGCGCTTCTCCACCCAAGGCAAATTCTGCAGTTGACGGGTATGGTTTTGCGGGGGCCGATATCAATGAAGAGGATGTTGTGCGCCTATCGATGCATCCAGAACGTGCGGCAGCAGGTGTGCCGATGCAATCGGCTGTGTCCAAAGGACAGGCTGTACGTATCCTGACGGGTGCGCAGTTGCCCGAAGGTGTTGATACCGTCGTTTTACAAGAGGATGTTGCGACCGATGGTCAACAAGTCGTTTTTCATGGCCCTGTAAAAGTAGGTGCTAACACACGCAAAGCGGGCGAAGATGTTAATCCAAAGGATATTGTTCTAACAGCGGGACAAAGGTTGCGCTCAACGGATCTTAGCCTTGCGGCGTCAGTTGGGATTGCTGAAATCGAATGTTTCCGCGCATTGCGTATTGGTGTTTTGTCTACTGGAGACGAGGTATGCGATGTCACGCAAACCGCGGCACCGCATCAGATCTATGATGCAAATCGACCGATGTTGTTGTCTCTGATCTCTGCATGGGGATTTGTTGCATTGGATCTGGGGCACGTGAATGATGATCGCACAGAGTTGCGTGAACGGCTGGATCACGCACAAGAAAGCGTTGATGTCTTGTTAACCTCTGGCGGAGCATCCGCAGGGGATGAAGATCACCTATCTGCGTTGCTTTCTGAAACAGGGTCCATCACATTTTGGCGGATCGCGGTTAAACCTGGTCGTCCGCTGGCGATGGGTATGTGGGGGAAAATGCCGATATTTGGCCTGCCCGGTAACCCCGTCGCGGCGGCAACTTGTGCAATGATCTTTGCGCGACCGTCCTTTAACATACTAGCAGGCGGAGCGTGGATGGTGCCGCGATCTTATTTGGTGAAAGCAGGCTTTGAAAAACGTAAAAAATCTGGGCGGCGCGAATATCTGCGCGCACGGCTGAATGGCGAAGAAGTCGATGTATTTAAATCCGAAGGTTCAGGCCGCATTAGCGGGCTAAGTTGGGCAAATGGCTTCGTCGAATTACCTGATCATGAAATAACGATCAAACCCGGTGATTGTGTTAAATTCATACCCTTTGACAGCTTCAACTAGCGTTCCCAGCTGACATCACCTAGGAATATATAACCCGCCCCATAGATTGTTTTGATCAGCTGTGGGTTTTTTGGATCTTCTTTCAGTTTTGTGCGCAATCGTGAAATGCGCACATCCATTGCCCGATCAAAGCTTTCTCCGGCTGCGCCGCCCAGTCGTTCTTGCATGAATGCCCGTGAAATCAGGCGTTTTGGGCTTTCTAAAAAGAGGCGCAAAACCTCACCTTCGGCATGTGAAAATGGGGTTTCCTCGCCATGTGTATCAATCAATGAATATCGATCAAAATCAGCAGTCCAATTGGCAAAATGTGCTAAGTTACCTGGTTCTGCTTGGGCGCGATCTTTGCGCAGGCGTGCGCGGATACGGGCCACGACTTCGCTGGGATCAAATGGTTTGATGATGTAATCATCTGCCCCAAGCTCTAGCCCTGTGACACGATCCTGGACCTGCGCGCGTCCAGAAATGATGATCACAATTGCTCCCTGCTCCAGTGCCAAACGATGAACTAGGCTTAGTCCATCACGATCAGGAAGGCCTAAGTCAACTAAGCATACGTCAGGTATATTGCTTTTGAGTGCAGCTTCAAATTCGGTCGCACGCGAAAAGCCCATTGTGCGAAACCCAGCGTCTTCCAACGTATCGGCCAAAATACGACGAATTTCTGGTTCATCATCAAGAATTGTGATTAGGGGCTGTGACATTCAAGACATCTTTCAAAGTTGCTCTTAGATCGCCTATTTCAAATGGTTTGGCAAGGACGGGCGCCATCCGTTGCGCACTGATGACCAAGGGGTGTGTCGTTGGCAAAGAGGACATGAAAAGCACCAGGGGTTTTTCGTCCGATAGGCTGCTGATTAAGTCTACGCCTGTCTCTTCGCCTTTTAGCTGTAGATCCGTTAAGATCAATGTGATTTCAGATAATTCCCCTAACAATGCACGTGCTTCGCCAGCGTCACTTGCTTCGATCACTGAATACCCCATACCTATCAGATAATTGCGGAAAACATCGCGTAGGTCTGTTTGATCTTCTACCAATAGCGCCATGCCCGGTGGGCGTTGTGCAATCGCCTGTCGTGCGGGCAGGCGCAAAGTAACACGCGCCCCGCGAAACCCATTTTGCAGGACCAGTGATCCGCCATTCATCTTGGCAACATCATACACCATGCTTAGACCAAGGCCCGTGCCATTCTCTCCTTTCGTGGTGAAAAAAGGATCAAACGCGTGTTTTAGCGCATTTTTGGAAAATCCCTGACCTGTATCCGTTACCACAAATTCGATCCATGTATCTTTTACGATTTTGGCAGCTAGGGTGATTGTGCCTGACTGTCCAATTGCATCGCGTGCATTCAGGATCAGATTTAGGAGTGCATCCATGAGTTGACCTGCATCCAATAGCCACTGTTTATCTGTCTTGGGTGGTTTTAGGATCAGGTTATGCTGTGCATCAAGTGCGCTATATGACAAGGGTGCGAGTTGATCAAAAACGTCTTTCATGGTGATGGCCTGTGGATGCGGTGCGCGATTGCCGACCATATCCGCAATTGAATTCAACAACGCCCCACCGCGCGTCGCGGCATTTAATGTGGCGTCTACCAATTGACGCGCGTCTGGTGGTAAATCAAGCTTGGACAGGCGTCCCTGTGCACCCATAATGATGGTCAATAAGTTCGAAAAATCATGCGCTAAGCCACTGGTCAGATGCGAGGCCATTTCACGTTTACTTTGCTGTTGTAATGTTGCGCGGGCTTGGGCCTCTTCTGTGACATCCATAGACAAAACGTAAACACCGCTGACTTGATTGGGATCGGACGTATCGGGGGTGAATGCGGTTCTGATCCGACGTGATGACAGTTCATCGGTGAATTCAAAGACTGATGATTTCCCATCTAATGCATTGTTTAAATGGGGTTCGATCAAAGAATATGTTTGCGCGCCCAATGCTTCTGCAATGTGTCTATTGATGATGTTGGCTGGACGCCCTGGCATCACAAGGTTCAGGCGTTTGTTTGAATATGTGTATCGGCGGTCTGGTCCGACATGGGCAATGTGTGCCGGCATCATTTCTGTTGTAAGGCGTGTGCGCGCCTCGATTTCTTGCAGATCACGTTGCGACTGCTCTAACGCTGAAATTGTTGAGGCTAATTTACGGTTCGTTGTGCTTAGCTCTTGGGAATAGGCGCTTAATTGCCCTGACAGCTCTTCAGATCGGGCGCGTAGCATATCTTCTTGTCGTTTAATCTGGGTGATGTCGGTATAGACTGTCACCCATCCCCCATTTGGAAGGGGGGTTCCCTCGACACTGATCACCTGTCCATTCCCGCGGGTGCGTTCCATGTAGTGTGGCGTGAAACTTTGCGCCATTTCAACACGTTCGACAACAAATGCGCCTAAATCATCTAAAGGACCGTAATCGCCCCGGGCAGCGACGTGGCGAATGGTATCCGCAAAGGATGCGCCCGGTGTGATCAGCGATTTAGGCAGATCAAACATTTCCTGAAAACGACGATTGGATAGGACCAGCCGCAAATCTGCATCATAAATAGACAAAGCCTGCTGGATCAGGTTCAAACCTGCCCGTGTCATCGCGTCCCTTGTCCGTGCGTCCATATGAAAGCTCCAATTTGGCAAATTGCTAACATGCTCATTGAAGCCTGAACAGTCGATCAAGAAGCTTGTAACAATTCGTTAGATTTCTGCAAACTTGACGAAACCTTTGATTCCGAGCGTAGTGGCAGCAGATCGGGCGCAGTGAATGATGCCTGACCAAGGGAGGAGTACCAAGTGACTGAGCCATTGAATGGCGAGAACGGGTTGCGATCCGTTCCGGCGTTGTTTCGTCGGAATGCCAAAAACAATCCATCCGCGCCCGCATATCGTGAAAAAGAATTTGGAATCTGGCAAACTTGGACTTGGGCTGATGCGTTGTCCGAAGCTGAGGCGCTTGCGCTCGGACTGATCGATTTGGGGATCAACCGTGGCGACTTTGTTGCCATCATCGGACGCAATCGACCCAGCCTTTATATCTCAATGGTTGGCATTGAAATGGCGGGCGGAGTTCCCGTTCCGTTGTATCAGGACGCAGTGGCAGAAGAGATGGCCTATGTTATGGGCCACTGCGGTGCGCGTTACGTGATCGCGGGGGATCAGGAACAGGTTGATAAGGTTCTGGAAATTCAATCGGATCTGCCAAATTTTGAACAGATGATTTATTTGGATGCACGTGGTTTACGCAAATATGATCATACACATTTGCATTCTTATGCAGGTATCTTGGCCAATGGACGTTCGAAATCAAATGCGCTGGCTGCTGAACTAAAGTCGCGCGAAGATGCGCTGAATTATGACAGCACCTGTGTCATGCTGTATACTTCGGGAACAACGGGCCGTCCGAAAGGTGTTGTTTTATCAAACCGCAATATTGTTGAGGCGGCGCGTTCATCCTCAGAATTTGACAAACTGGGTGCAGGCGAAAATGTTTTGGCCTATTTGCCCATGGCATGGGTGGGTGATTTCATCTTTTCAATCGGTCAGGCGGCATGGACGGGGTTTTGTGTGAATTGTCCTGAAAGCCAGGGGACCATGCACACGGATCTTCGTGAAATTGGGCCGACCTATTACTTTGCTCCACCACGTGTTTTCGAAAGCCAGCTGACAAATGTGATGATCCGCATGGAAGACGCCGGAAAAACCAAAAAATGGTTGTTCGATACTTTTATGGCGCATGCGAAAAAGGTTGGGCCGGCGATTTTGGATGGGAAATCTGTGAACCTGATAGATCGCTTAAAGTATGCTGTGGGTGAATTCATGGTGTACGGGCCATTGAAAAACACACTTGGCTTTTCAAACGTGCGTGTCGGTTACACCGCAGGTGAGGCGATCGGACCTGAAATTTTTGACTTCTATCGTTCTTTGGGGATTAATTTAAAACAACTTTACGGTCAGACAGAGGCCTCTGTTTTCATCACTCAGCAGCCCGATGGCGAAGTGCGCAGTGACACAGTGGGCATTCCGTCCCCTGGTGTTGAAGTGCGCATTGATGACAATGGCGAGGTTCTTTATCGCTCACCAGGGACATTTGTTGAGTATTTCAAAAATCCAGAAAGTACTGCCGACACCAAAGATCCAGAGGGATGGGTGGCAACAGGTGATGCTGGGTTCTTTGAACCTGATACTGGACATTTGCGTATTATTGACCGCGCCAAAGACGTGGGGAAAATGGCAGACGGCAACATGTTTGCACCAAAATATGTTGAAAATAAGCTGAAGTTTTACCCAAACATTCTAGAGGCAGTTGTGTTTGGCGCTGGTCGTGAAAAATGCATGGCGTTTATCAATATTGATATGTCTGCTGTGGGCAATTGGGCTGAACGCAATAACATTGCCTATTCCAGTTATCAGGAATTGGCAGGTCATCCACGTGTTCTAGACGCAATCCGTGGACACGTCGAAGATGTGAACCAATCGGTTGCGCAGGATGATATGTTGTCTGGTTGCCAGGTTCACCGTTTCCTTGTTCTGCACAAAGAATTGGATGCTGATGATGGTGAACTGACACGGACCCGTAAGGTGCGTCGCAAGGTGATCGGTGAAAAATTCGATGATTTGGTGAACGCGCTTTATGACGGCAAAGATGAAGTCTTTACTGAAACTGAAGTGACCTATGAGGATGGTCGCAAAGGTGCAATCAGTGCGACACTGACACTGTGTGATGCCAAAACCGTCGCACCTGCCCGAAAAATCGCGGCAGAATAAGGGGTGAATTGATGCTAGATCAAGAACAAGGATACATGACAGCAGATGGTCGCCAGATCGGTGGCACTGTCATGGATATGCGTAACATTACCCTGCGGTTTGGGGGGGTTACAGCGATTAAGGACATTAGTTTCGACATCCGCGAAGGCGAAATTCGCGCGATCATCGGACCAAATGGCGCTGGTAAGTCATCAATGCTGAACGTCATTTCGGGGTTTTATGTACCTCAAGAGGGGGACGTATATTTCCGCGGCCAAAAACGGGCTCCAATGCGCCCCTATGAAGTGGCGCGTCAGGGGATCGCGCGGACGTTTCAAAACATCGCCTTGTTTGAAGGCATGAGTGTTCTGGATAACATCATGACAGGACGCTTGACCCAAATGAAAGCGGGCATTTTATCCCAAGCGATTCGGCGCGGTAAGGCCGAAAAAGAAGAGGTTGAAAACCGCGAAATTTGCGAGAAAGTCATTGATTTCCTTGAAATTCAGCACATCCGGAAAACCCCAGTTGCGCGTCTGCCTTATGGTTTGAAAAAACGGGTTGAATTGGCGCGTGCCTTGGCGTCGGAACCAAAATTGTTGCTATTGGATGAACCTATGGCGGGGATGAACGTTGAAGAGAAAGAGGACATGAGCCGCTTTATTTTGGACGTGAACGATGAATTTGGTACCACCATCGCGCTGATCGAACACGATATGGGGGTGGTTATGGACCTGTCAGATCGTGTTGTGGTGATGGATTATGGCCGCAAAATTGGCGATGGCACACCAGATGAAGTGCGCAATAATCAAGAGGTGATTGACGCCTATTTGGGGGTCTCACATGACTAAAAAATTTCAATCTGTTTTACGTCGGTATCACGTCGGTATCGTGTCGGTGCTGAAAGAGGAGCGTGCAAATGCCTGAACAACTCGTCTTTGCGATGGAAGTTTTCCTAAACGGGCTTATGGCGGGGGTTCTTTATGCCTTGGTCGCGCTCGGATTTGTCTTGATCTATAAGGCATCTGGTATCTTTAACTATGCGCAGGGTGTTATGGCCCTGTTTTCTGCGATGACGCTGGTTGGCATCATGGAGGGACAGGTTCCCTTTAGCCACCTGATCAATGCCGCGCTTGGAACGCATGTGCATCATTTTGGTTGGCATTTACCTGCAGTGCTGGGGATCTTGCTGACGATGGCGGTGATGGTTGGATTGGCGTGGCTGGTACAGGTGGTGATTTTCCGCCATCTTGTGAACCAAGAGCCGATCATTCTGTTTATGGCAACCATTGGGCTTGCTTACTTTATGGAGGGTTTTGGCGACCTCATGTGGGGTGCTGAAATCAAAAAGTTGGACGTTGGCTTGCCGCAGGGGATTAACCTGTGGATTGATGAAACGACCTTTAACATCTTTGATTACGGCTTCTTTATCGATAATCTGGATATCGTCGCTACGATCATCGCGGCCCTTTTGGTGGGCGTCTTGGTGGTGTTTTCACAGTACACAAAACAAGGTCGCGCCATGCGTGCGGTTGCAGACGATCACCAAGCGGCGCTTTCTGTTGGTGTATCGCTAAGCTTTATTTGGGTGATGGTTTGGTCCGTGGCAGGGTTCGTTGCGCTGGTCGCGGGGATCATGTGGGGCACAAAATCAGGTGTTCAGTTCTCGCTTTCGTTGATTGCGCTAAAGGCACTGCCTGTTTTGATGTTGGGTGGTTTTACGTCAATCCCGGGTGCGATTGTCGGGGGGCTCATTATTGGCGTGGGTGAAAAACTGTTTGAATTTGCAATCGGCCCAATCATCGGCGGAGCGACTGAAAACTGGTTTGCCTATGTGCTTGCGCTCGTCTTTCTTGTGTTCCGTCCCCAGGGTCTCTTTGGTGACAAAATCATCGAAAGGGTATGATGGGATGACATACACAAACACATACGTGTCGGTACGATCCACTGACTTAATTCTTTGCTGGGAGGCGAAATAATGTTCTACCGTGAGGCTGGAGATTTCAAAACCTCCTATCAAGATGACAACCAAACGTTTCCGATCAAATTTGATCGCTATCGGTATTACTTTGTGTTGTTCATTGCATTCGCAATCATCCCATTCATGATCAATGACTATTGGGTGAATGCGGTTTTCTTACCATTTCTAATCTATGCCATCGCTGCGATTGGATTGAACATCCTGACGGGATATTGCGGTCAGGTATCCTTGGGGACGGGGGGCTTTATGGCGGTGGGCGCCTATGCGGTCTATAAACTGATGACTATGTTCCCCGAAGTCAGCGTTTTGATCCACATCGTGTTGGCGGGTGTTATCACGGCTGGCGTGGGCGTGTTGTTTGGTCTGCCATCTCTGCGGATTAAGGGGTTTTACCTTGCGGTTGCGACCCTAGCTGCGCAGTTCTTTTTGGTATGGCTGTTTAACCGTGTTCCATGGTTCTACAATTATTCCGCGTCGGGGCAGATTTCTGCACCAGAACGGACGTTTTTGGGCGAACCAATCACGGGGCCTGCGACCGAAGCATGGGCGGCATATTTGGTGTGCTTGGTCTTTGTGACACTGTCTGCGATTGTTGCGCGCAACCTGACGCGCGGATCCTTGGGGCGCAAATGGATGGCCATTCGTGACATGGATATCGCCGCCGAAATTATTGGGGTGAACCCGCTGGGTGCGAAACTTAGCGCATTTGCGGTTTCATCCTTCTTTGTCGGTCTGTCTGGCGCGTTATTTTTTGCCGTATATCTTGGCGCCGTTGAGGTGGGCGAGGTATTCGGGATCAACAAATCATTCTTGGTATTATTCATGATCATCATTGGTGGTTTGGGTTCAATCTTTGGCAGCTTTGCTGGCGCGGCGTTCTTGGTGTTGTTGCCAGTGTTCTTGAAAAACGTTTTGGTGGGTGGCCTTGGGTGGCCAACCGATTTGGCGGCACACCTTGAATTTATGATTGTGGGTGGTTTGATCATCGTCTTTTTGATCGCTGAACCCCATGGGCTTGCGCAACTATGGCGCGTAACAAAGGAAAAACTACGGCTTTGGCCCTTCCCTCATTAGGGCCTGAGTATCACGATCGGGGAAAAACCCTGACAATTTCAACCATCGGAAAATTATGGGAGGACCAACCGATGAAAACCAAACTGATTGCTGCAGCACTTGCAGGTATCATGGCGGCGGCACCTGCACTTGCAGATTTGACCTTCGCTTCACTTAGCTACCGTACAGGCCCATATGCGGCCAATGGTATTCCATTTGCTGATGGATATGCTGATTACCTAACACTATTGAATGAACGCGATGGTGGGATTGGTGGCGTTCCAATCAATTTGTTGGAATGTGAAACAGGCTATAACACTGAAAAAGGTGTTGAATGCTATGAATCAACAAAAGGCGAAGGCGTATTGGCCTATGCACCGCTATCCACAGGTATCACGTATCAGTTGATCCCTAAAGTGACAGCAGATGGTATCGCGCTGCATACTGGTGGATATGGTCGTACATCTGCGAAAAATGGTGAAGTATTCCGTAATGTCTTTAACTTCCCTGCGAACTACTGGGATGGTGCATCAGTGGGTATCAAACACCTACTCGACATCAATGGTGGCGACATTTCAGGCAAAAAAATTGCCTTGGTTTACCACAACTCTGCATACGGCAAAGAGCCGATCCGCACATTGGAAGAGCTGTCAAAAAAGCATGGTTATGAGTTGTCATTGCTGCCCGTTGACCACCCAGGTCAGGAACAGAAATCACAGTGGCTACAAATTCGCCGTGAGCGTCCTGACTACGTCCTAATGTGGGGCTGGGGTGTTATGAACCAGGTTGCGATCCAAGAAGCCGTGAACATCCGTTTCCCGATGGAAAACTTCATCGGTGTTTGGTGGTCAGGTTCTGAAAACGATGTTATGGCCGCAGGCGCAAAAGCGAATGGTTATAAGGCGTTGACATTCCACAATGTGGGCAACAATTTCCCAATCTTTGACGACATCCAAAAACACGTTGTTGATACAGGCAAAGCGGCTGGCGCTGGCGATCAGATCGGTACAGTTCTGTATAACCGTGGCATGTACAACGCGATGTTGTTGACAGAGGCGGTTAAGACGGCTCAGGCGGTGACAGGCAACATGGATATCTCACAGGCGGAAATGATTAAAGGCATGGAAGCGCTTGAGATGACCGAAGACAAGATGGCGGCCCTTGGTCTGCCAGGCTTTGGCCCAAGCTTCAGCGTTAGCTGTCAGAACCACGGTGGTGACGGCATGGTTGCGGTATCTCAGTGGGATGCAAACGCAGGTACATGGTCATTGATCAGCGATTATCAACAGTCTGATATGAGCGTTCTTCAACCGCTAATCGACGCAGACAGCTCTGCGTTCGCGGCTGAAAACAAAATCACACCAAACTGTAATTAATCACATCCTGGCCTCCGCCACTCAGCGGGGGCCAATCTGTAATCTTTTTCAAATTGGAAAGAAACCCGATGCTGGACGTATCACAAGACCAAGAAACACTACTCGAAGTGAACAATATCGAGGTGATTTATAACCACGTTATTTTGGTTCTTAAGGGCGTATCCCTGCGTGTCCCCAAAGGCGGTATAACTGCACTTTTGGGTGGAAACGGAGCGGGAAAAACGACCACACTCAAATCCATTTCCAATTTACTTCAATCCGAGCGCGGCGAAGTGACCAAAGGCATGGTGTCTTACCGCGGTGAACGGGTTGACCATACCGATCCAGCCGAAATGGTGCGTCGTGGTGTTATCCAAGTTATGGAAGGCCGGCATTGTTTTGAACATCTAACCGTCGAAGAAAACCTGATGACAGGCGCCTATACACGGACGGATGGTAACGCGGCGATCGCGGCAGACCTAGAAATGGTATACCGCTATTTCCCTCGCCTGAAAGAGCGTCGTAAATCACTGGCGGGCTACACATCGGGTGGTGAACAGCAAATGTGCGCTATTGGACGTGCATTGATGAGCCGCCCGGAAACCATTTTGCTAGATGAACCCTCAATGGGTCTTGCACCGCAATTGGTCGAACAAATCTTTGAAATCGTAAAATCGGTGAATGAAAACGAAGGCGTGACATTCCTCTTGGCGGAACAGAATACAAACGTCGCGCTGCGGTATGCACATTATGGGTACATCCTGGAATCAGGGCGCGTCGTAATGGATGGACCCGCAGCAGAATTGCGTGAAAATCCAGATGTTAAGGAATTCTACCTAGGCATGTCGGATGACGGGCGAAAATCCTATCGCGATACGCGCAGCTATCGTCGTCGTAAACGTTGGCTGAGCTAATCGGTTTATTTTTCTCCCAATGACTTTGAACTAGGACGACCACCCATGAGCTTTTTTGATGATTTAGAAACACGCAGTGCAGATCAACGCGCGTCAGACCTTGCTTTGGCCCTGCCTGCACAAATCGCAAATGCTCAGAAATTGGGTGGTAATGCGACCGCGCTGGGTAGGGTAGATGCCAGTTCAATTCAAACGGTCGCTGATTTGGC
>CAXABH010000005.1:0-15594 GCA_963966925.1 uncultured Rhodobacterales bacterium | reverse complement strand
CCACACGCTGTGCTTCAAGAACTGTAACTGAATATCCTAATTTGGCTAGATGCAGTGCAGTTGAAATCCCTGTGAAACCGGCACCAATGATACATACGTCGGCGGCGACAGTTTCGCACAATGCAGGGTAGGGGGACATGGGTTTTGCCGTGGCTGCGTACCAACTGTTCGGATATTCCCCGTGTTTATCGTTTGTGTATAATAGGTTCATACATTTAACAGCAGATGCTCGCGTTCCCATGGGCTGATCACTTGCAAAAACTCTTCGTATTCAGAGCGTTTCACAATGGAATAGACGCGTGCAAATTCTGGCCCTAAAATTTCATGAAGCTCTTTTGAGGCCTCGAATAAGTCTAATGCCTCTCCCATAACGCGGGGGATATCTTCATCGCCTTCGTATGCATCACCCTTGAATTGCTTTGAGGGGCGAATTTCGTTGATCATCCCCAAGTATCCACAGGCGAGTGATGCGGCAATGCCCAAATATGGGTTGCAATCCATGCCTGCTAAACGGTTTTCCACACGTCGCCCTTTGGTGTCAGATAACGGAATACGGATGCCAGTTGTACGGTTATCGCGGGCCCATTCAAGGTTAATGGGGGCGGCATGATCTTTCACGTATCTACGGTAGGAATTGACATAAGGAGCCAATACCGCGATGGCCGCAGGAAGGTATTTTTGCAAACCGCCTATGAAATAGAAAAACAGGTCTGTTTCCCCACCTTGTGGGCCAGAAAAGATGTTTTGACCTGACCCATTATCAATAATTGAATGATGGATGTGCATCGCACTGCCTGGTTCATCCTCAATCGGTTTGGCCATGAATGTGGCAAAGCAATCATGACGTAACGCCGCCTCTCGGATGAGGCGTTTGAAGTAAAACACCTCGTCTGCCAATCGCACGGGATCGCCATGGCGTAAGTTGATTTCTAATTGACCTGCGCCGCCTTCTTGGGTGATGCCATCAATTTCGAAACCCTGCGCTTCAGCGAAATCATAGATGTCATCAATTACAGGTCCGAATTCATCTACGGCTGTCATGGAATAGGCCTGTCGTGCTGCCGCTGGTCGCCCTGAACGTCCCATCATTGGTTGAATTGACTTTGCAGGATCAATGTTGCGTGCGACTAAGAAAAATTCCATTTCCGGGGCAACAACAGGCGTCCAACCCTTTTTCTGATAAAGCTCAACAACACGTTTCAATACATTGCGCGGGGCAAATGGCACAGGTTCGCCCTTGCGATCAAAGGCGTCATGAATGACTTGTAATGTCCAATCCCCAGTCCAGGGGGCCGCAGATGTTGTTGAATGATCGGGTCGCATGATCATATCGCGTTCAATAAACCCTTCTGCGCCGGCAGCTTCGCCCCAATCCCCTGTGATCGTTTGGTAAAATATTGAATCAGGAAGGTGGAAGGATCCTTGGCGCGCATATTTTGCCGCGGGCACCGCTTTGCCGCGTGCGATACCTGGCAAATCAGCAATCACGCATTCGACTTCGTCCAGTTTGCGACCTTTTACATAATCCTGCGCGTGCTGAGGAATTGAAGATAAGAAGGTTTCAAGGTCATTGGACATTACATCCTCTTTTCTTGTTGGAAATGGCGTGCGATTCTATCGGCCATCTCTGGTTGTTGTGCCTGCGTTTCCAGGCGCGATTCTGCAAGGCGAAGCAATGGATCTGGGACAACTCCTTGGCCGCGGTGATCAATTAAACCTTTGGTGAAGGCTGCGCCAAATTCAGGGTGCGGTTGGAATGTTAAAATGTGATTGCCGTAACTTAGGACTGCGTTTTTACAAAAACTGGATTTCCCAATCACGCGGGCGTCTTTAGGCAGTGTTATAACCTGATCTTGGTGCCACGCGTTTAGGGAATAGGTACGTCCTTCGATTTCATAATCGGTTAGGCCAACACTCCAACCCCCTTCGAATTTCTCGACATGCCCACCAAGCGCCTGTGCAATGATTTGATGACCAAAACAAATTCCCACCAAAGGGCGTTTGTCGTGATGAATGTCGCGGATCAAATCTTCTAGCGGTGGAATCCACGGGTGGGGTTCATATGCGCCGTGTTTCGATCCCGTAATCAGCCAACCATCTGCCGCGTCTGGACCATCTGGAAAAATCCCATCAACAACTGCATATGTTTCGAATTCAAAATCATATGAACCAAGTAATTTTCTGAATAATGTATCATAGTCGCCCAAGTCATCGATTAGGGCATCTGGTGAATGGCCTGTGGCAAGAATACCAATTTTCATCATCTTAAACCTACTTTAACTTGGCCAATCATACCGTTTCCAAATATGTTTTCCAATGTTCAGAAACATCGATTTCCGCTAAAAGAGATAGTTCTTGTTGTTTGGTAAGGCATAGATTTTCAATCAATGCCTGAGGCAAAATACGGGCAATAAGGGGATCGCTTTCAAATGCATTTATCGCATCCTGCCAAGAGGGGGCAAGTTGGGGTAAATTCAGATCATACGCGTTTCCCGTAATTGGATCAGGAGGCATCATCTCATCTTCGATCCCCACCAACGCTGCCCCCAGGATCACGCTTAGAATGAGGTAGGGATTGATATCCCCCCCCGCAACGCGGTGTTCGATCCGCCGTGCCTTATGATGGCTTTCTGGGATACGAATGGCCGCCGTGCGATTTTCGTAGGCCCAGCTTGCGCCGGTGGGCGCATGGGTGTTCGGGACCAAACGGTCATAACTATTCCCATGTGGTGCAAAAACCAATGTGGATGCGGCCATCGCTTCTAAGCATCCTGCAACGGCGTGACGCAGCATTACGGTTCCCTCTGCTCCACCATTGTCGAAAACGTTATTACCTTCTTCATCTATGACAGAGAAATGTACATGCATGCCATTTCCAGCCTCATGAGCAAAGGGTTTGGCCATAAACGTTGCGGCCATGCCATGTTTGCGGGCAAGTCCGCGAACCAGTGATTTGAATAACCATGTGTCGTCTGCAGCCCGCATTGCCTCTGAGTGGGTCAGGTTTACTTCGAATTGCCCCAAACCGGCTTCGGAAATTGCGGTTTGTGCATCGATCCCCATCGCGTCACACGCATCATAAAGCTCAGAAAAATACGCATCAAAACTGTCCAATTCCTGAAGCGACATATATGCGCGCCCCTCTAGGGGACGACCAGTTTTGGGATTAAGGGGCGGGGTTAGATTGTCGTTACGATCATTGACCAGATAAAACTCCAGTTCAGTGGCGGCCAAGACCTGCCAACCACGTGTTGCGTAGCGATCTAAAACCTGCGCAAGTGCGTGCCGTGGATCGCCGGAAAATGGGGTATTATCGATTTCATAGGTCCACATAGGAACCAATACAGTGGGCACGTCCAACCAAGGCATAGGAACGGGGCCACGATCCGTCGGCAAAAGAATTCCATCGGCATCCCCTGTTTCAAACACAAGTGGACTGTTTTTGATGTCCGATCCCCAAACGTCTAGGTTCAGGGCAGATAGGGGCAGTTTGAGTGCCCCTTGATCAATGCAATCATAATCAGAGATGGGTAAACGTTTTCCCCGCATCTGACCATTCAAGTCACATGTCGCAACTCTGAACGTTCGGAATTGGTTCAAATCCATAAGAGCCTCGTTCAATAATTTGATCAAATTATTTCACCACACTTATCGTTTGTCTAGTAGAGAGAGGGAATTTTATTTGTTTTACCGAATTATATTCATGCTTAGTTTGATTTTACCCTGATTTGATGCAGGCAAATGACGGTTCAGCCGTTTGTTTACCAGCCCATAAAGGCCAATCACGATAAGCGTGAGAACAATAAAATACCCTGCCAATATTGGATATGGGACGAAAGGGTTAAAGGTTTTGTCCGCAAAGTAGTTTGCATAATACAATGCATCTCCGCGTTGACGCGTTGTGGGAAACCCGGAAAAGAATACCAGTGTCGTTGCATGAAACAAAAAGATCGCTTCGTTTGTGTATGCAGGCCAAGCCAAGCGTAACATCGTGGGCCACGTGATGCGGCGAAAGCGTTTCCAACCCGATATGCCATAGGCATCAGCTGCCTCAATGTCGCCTTTGGGAATTGACTGTAGCGCCCCGTAAAAGATTTCACCCGTATATGCAGATGTATTAAGGAACAAAACAACCAACGCGCCCACCCAGGCCGACGTCAATGGGCTAAAAATCGGGAAGCTTTGCTTGAGCGACAGAAATAGGAAATAGGCAAAGAAAAACTGAATAAAAAGAGGCGAACCTCGGAAGATAAAAATTGTCCATTCGGCACTGCGTCGAAAGATCGGGTTGGATGACATTTTCCCAAGCGCAAGAAGTGTCGAAAAGAAAAAACCAGACAGCAGAGCGAGAACGCCAAAATATACGTTCCAAATCATGCCCGATCCAATAAGTGTGAATTGGTGGCAGAGAGTGAAATTATTGCGTGGTAATAAGCGTTCGCCTATACCAATTGAACGTAGACCATAATCTGCGATGATGTCCCAACAACTCATGCCTGGGCCCTCCGTTGCGCTTCACCTGCAGCCGTGGCCTGTCCATGTGTCAGACGTTTCATGATACGTTCCAAAACAAACTCGGATACTTTTGTGAACAACAGGTAAAAGACCAATAGCGCTAGGAAATACCACATCCGCCAGTCTGGATGCGGATAATCGGTAAAGCGTGTTGTTTTAGATCCACCCAATTCGCGCGCCCAATATACAATATCCTCTACCCCCAGCAGGAACAGAAGCGGGGTGGCCTTGATCAAGACCATCCACAAATTGCCCAATCCAGGCAGTGCATAGACCCACATTTGTGGAACAGTGATACGCCAAAATACCTGCGTTGATGTCATGCCATAAGCATATGCCGTTTCTTGTTGTGGATAGGGTACGGCGCGCATTGCCCCAAACAAAACATTCGCAGAAAAGGCACCAAAAACGATTGCAAATGTAAATACGGCCAGCGCAAACCCATAGGTTTCGTGGATCCATTGTGGTGCGTTACTCAGCGGCAGCTTCGCCGCCTGGCACACAACAAAATCATTGCCCTGCCTGATGGGTTCGTTCCAATCGGGGCATAGTAATTTGTGACGCGACCATTCAAGAACCTGGTCAAGCGCAATAACAAAAAACATAAAAAATGCGATGTCAGGAACACCGCGCACAATCGAAATATACGCGCGTCCCATGAGGCTAAAAATGAACAATTTCGAACGTGCGGCCATCGCGCCCAAAAATCCAAAACTCAAGGCGCAGGGTGCGGTAATTCCTAACAGCAGAAGAACGGTCAAGAATGACCAATAAAACCCCATATGTTTGGGAGTTGTGAGGTAGCACAACATCCAATTAAATTGGGATAAACTGTCAGGGTCAGTACAAAATTGGAACATATCTGGGTCCAAATCAAAATGCGGCGCGCCAATGGCACGCCGCAAATAAGTGCTGTCGTTAGAACTGACCAGAAGTTGGCAACCATTCGCCAATCAGTACGTTCAATGTTCCATCCGCTTTCATGTCACGGATCGCAGCAGAGAATTTTTCGCGCAACTCTGCGTCCGACTTGCGGAAGCCCATACCAACGCCGCCGCCAATGTATACATCCTCACCCGAGAATGACATGTCGCTGCTTTCCACGACGATTGGCTCTAAATAGGCTTTGTCTGCTAGAACTGCGTCTGCTTCACCTGAACGCACGGCTGCGATTGTTTCTTCTGGTGTTGCAAATTCTAACAATGTTGCACCGCTTGACGCGATGTGTGAAGCTTGGATTGTGCTAGATTGCGCGGCAACCACTGCGCCAGACAGATCGCCTGAGAAACCAGATAGTGTTGCGTATGCTGATGCATCAGGAAGGGTGTATTGTTCTGAGAAATCAATAACTTCCATGCGTTCTGCTGTTACTGACATGCCTGCGATGATCGTATCGTAGTTGCCAGATAGTAGGTTTGGAATGATGCTATCCCATTCGTTTGTGACCCACTCACATGTCAATTGCGCGCGTGCGCACAGCTCATCGCCCAATTCGCGTTCAAAGCCGGCAACTTCACCATTGTCGTCAATAAAGTTGTAGGGAGGGTAGGCGCCCTCGGTTCCCATACGAACGACTGAGTGGCCATCCGCCATTGCAAATGTTGCGCTTAGAACCAGCGCGGTTGTTCCCAAAACGAGTGCTTTCATTTTCTGTCTCCCAGTTTGTTTGAGTTTAAACTCTTTATCCCAAAAACTCTTTTAGGCGTACCGATTTTGGTGCGCCAAATAGTTCTTTTGGATTTCCCTCTTCTTCGATACGGCCTTGGTGCAAAAAGATGACGTGATCTGAAACGTCACGGGCCATATTCATGTCATGCGTAACAATCATCATTGTGCGACCTTCTTCTGCCAATCCCTTGATAACACGGATCACCTCTTGTTCCAATTCTGGATCAAGCGCGGATGTCGGTTCGTCAAACAACAGGGCTTCTGGCTCCATGCACAGTGCGCGCGCAATTGCGGCGCGCTGCTGTTGTCCGCCTGACAACTGTGCTGGATACACATTGCATTTATCGCCAATGCCAACCTTATCTAAATATTTCCGCGCTGCAGCCTCAACTTCACTTTTGTCACGTTTCAGTACGCTTACAGGTGCCTCCATGACATTTTCTAAAATTGTCATGTGTGACCAAAGATTAAATTGTTGAAACACCATGGATAGGTTCGTGCGGATCCTTGTGATTTGCTTTTGATCCGCGGGGCGCCGCGCAGCCTCAGAGGTCCATTTTACGGGTTCACCTTTGAACGAAATGTCCCCTGCCTGGCTGTCTTCCAATAGGTTGCAACACCGCAGCAACGTTGATTTGCCTGATCCCGAAGATCCGATCAACGAAATGACATCGCCACGATTGGCTGTGACATCGACACCTTTCAAAACCTTTAAATTCCCATAGGCTTTGTGCAGGTTTGTAATTTGTATGACGGGTTTAGATAAGCTCACGTGATTCTCTGTATCGTGGTTTGATCAAATTTTAAAACATGACATTTCGCACTATAACAACCAAAAAACGAACGACATTCACGAAGTATCAGACGAAACCTTAGGGAAGTTCGAACAAATTGCAAGGCGAACTTGGGGTAACGATACGCAGATAATCGTTTTTTGGAATTTTAACTATTTGATTTAGCCCTAGATGTTTTAAAATTGTTGGTGTTAATGTTTTGAGAGCCTGCTGCGCAGCTGACAGAATTATATTTGCATCAAATTGATGCGCGCAAATATAGGGCAACCCGGGCGTGGGCGTTGTCCAATGAATGACGCGTACTGTATTGCTAAGATCTGCCTGATACCTGCATATCAATGCCCAAGTGTGTGCGTCGATTGCCGCAAAATCAGCCCGTTTGTCTGACACAGCCTTGGTTGAAGCTGCATGCGAATGTGTTTGCAAACCGCTGATGGGGCGCATATCCGCAGTTTCCATTTCCGTTATGATTGATGCCCAACCAGATTGTGACAACGCCTCGTTATACGCGATGCGTTTATTTGCCAGGTCGCGAAAATCATAAATATTGCTATCAATATGCACGATTACAGCGCTTCTGTAATATCCCGGTGGGCATCCAGTTATTTTGTAATCTGGGGTTCCGATCAACTGAACGCGATCGTGTAAAAAGGTACGATAGGGCATACCGCATGTTTGTCCGAATAGTAATTTTTCGGACTGCCAGAAGGATTTTAAATCAACCGGCTTGCTTAGGGTGTCAGGCCCGTAATCTAGATGCGCACGCATGTTCGCCCAAAACCGATCATGAGACGCCTGTAGTTCGGGGCGATCATACATCGGCAGGCCCGCAATCATTTTAACCGACCTTCTGGCGCGCTTTAGCGCTGTCCACATCTGTCACGCCCAGCAGGCTTGCCACCAGTCGGATCAATGCATCTTCTTCTGCATCCCGTTCGCCATCGGCAAGCGCAATTTTCCAAAGTGCTTCGATCACGGCAAGACGCTCTTCATAGGCCACGCATTCTTTGATAGCGCGCGTAAAGCGAACAGTGTCTGGTGCCGCGGCCTCTAACGCTTCGCCATCTTTGCGCAATGCTTCCGTCTCACCCTGTTCCAAGGCGTAACGTGTCGCCAGAACCCGATCAATATTCATGATTTCGACACTGGAATAATCACCATCAGATCGTGCCACACGTACCAGTAGGGCCGAAATCGCCAATCGTGCGCCTGTATCGCTCAACGGTGCGGGGGCGGGCGACAATAAACGGTTTAGAAAATCACTAATCATTTGCTTTCGTATCCTTCGACAATGACCATGTCACCGGCTGAAACCTTGGCGCGAATTTCAAAGGCCGCGCGATATTCTGGGCTTTCGTAACAGGCACGCGCCGTTTCAATATCGTCAAATTCTATGACCACTGTGCGTGGGCGCACGCTGCCTTCTTCTACAGTCTGTTCCCCACCACGCACTAAGAAGCGCGCGCCAAATTTTTCAAACGCGATTGCGTTTGCTTTGCGATACTCTTCATAAACTACGGGATCCTCGACAGTGACGTGGCCGATCCAATAACCTTTTGGCATTTTTTTACCTTTCAAGTCAGCTTGCCGAATATCTCAGCAATTCGTGTCATTTCATCTGATAAACCAAATGGGGGGTTTACGATGAAAAGTCCAGAACCCACCATTCTGTGGCCCTTACGTGCAGGTGGAAATGTAACCTCTGCACGCAAACCCTCGGGATGGGTCTTGCTCAGCGCATCAAGCATTGAATTATGCGTGCCCGATGTGAGTATCGGATACCAGAGCATGATAACGCCCACGTTCCATTTTTTATGCACCTTAGCAATGAACGATGGAATTGTAGCGTAGTCTGTTTTCACTTCGTAACTGGGATCTATCAATAGCACACCACGCCTGGGATTTGGGGGGCATAGGCTTTGCGCCAATTGATAGCCATCTTGTTGATATACTTTGGCGCGTTTCCCTATTGCAGATCTAAGCGCCTGTGCCTCTTGCGGGTGAAGTTCTGCTAAATGTATCTGATCACTTTTGCGCAGTAACTCGCGTGCAATCCAAGGAGAACCGGGATAATGTCGTGGGCCAAAGTTATTTCGGACATTCTGTAGCACGCGCAGGTACGGATGTTTTGCGCCTAACTCCGTTTGGATCAACGCACTTTCTATCCCTTTTTCGGCCTCACCCGTTTTTCGTGCCGCATCTGATGCCAGATCGTAAAGCGCGCGGCCAGAATGTGTCTCAATGTAACTGACAGGTTTATCCTTGACCGTTAAATAGGCCAAAATCCATGCTAGGGCCGCGTGCTTTTGCACATCGGCCAGATTGCCTGCGTGATAGATATGTTGATACGACAGCATCCCTAAGATGTGCCAGCGATTGATTGATTAAACAAGTCTGCTGGTGTCTTTTGCCGCGCGTATGAAATCAGCAAACAGTGGGTGTGGTTCAAATGGTTTGGATTTCAGCTCTGGATGGAACTGTACGCCAATGAACCATGGATGATCTTCCCATTCAACAATTTCAGGCAGACGTCCATCAGGGGACATGCCAGAAAATTTCAAACCTGCTTGCTCTAACTTCTCACGATAGCGAACATCAACTTCGTATCTATGGCGGTGACGCTCTTCTATCGATGTGGTTCCATAGGCTTTGGCGACCTTTGTTCCTTCGCCCAGCGATGCAGAATAGGCACCCAAACGCATTGTGCCGCCCTTATCATCGGTAACTTTACGCGCAACTGTTCGGTTGCCTTGGACCCATTCCTTTAGATGATAAACAACAGGTTCAAACCGTTTTTCACCCGCTTCGTGGTCAAACTCTTCTGATCCTGCATCCTTGAGACCAGCAACATTGCGCGCGGCTTCGATCACGGCCATTTGCATGCCTAAACAAATCCCAAGATAAGGAATTTTATGTTCGCGGGCAAATGTGGCTGCTTTAATTTTGCCCTCGGTGCCGCGTTCACCAAATCCGCCTGGTACTAGGATCGCATGAAACCCTTGCAGGTAGGGGGCAGGATCTTCTTTATCGAAAATCTCGGCATCTACCCACTCAACATTCACTTTTACACGATTTGCCATGCCACCATGGGTCAGTGCCTCTGCGATTGATTTATATGCATCTTCTAGCTGTGTGTATTTCCCAACTATTGCAACCTTCACGTTGCCCTCTGGGTTATAGATACGGTCGGCGACGTCATTCCAGCGCGTCAAATCAGGTTTGGGCGCAGGGGCGATCCCAAAGGCGTCCAATACAGCCTGATCCAGACCTTCGCGGTGATAGGCTAAAGGCGCCTCATAAATCGATTTCAGATCTTGCGCGGCGATCACGCTATCTTTGCGAACATTGCAGAACAGAGCTAATTTTTCGCGTTCCTTTTCAGGAATCGCGCCCTCGGAACGGCACACAAGGATATCTGGCGCAAGACCGATGGAACGCAACTCTTTTACCGAGTGTTGGGTGGGTTTGGTTTTCAGTTCTCCTGAAGCTTTGATAAATGGCAAAAGCGTCAGGTGCATGAACAAAGACTGTCCGCGCGGTTTGTCTTGTGAAAACTGGCGGATGGCCTCAAAAAATGGCAGACCCTCGATGTCGCCAACTGTGCCGCCGATTTCGCACAACATGAAATCTACTTCGTCTTCCCCGATTGAAATGAAATCTTTGATCTCATTCGTGACGTGCGGGATAACTTGAATTGTTTTTCCCAAATAATCGCCACGGCGCTCTTTTTCCAAAACACTCGAATAGATACGACCAGAAGAGATCGAGTCGGTATTGCGCGCGGCAACCCCGGTAAATCGTTCATAGTGACCCAGGTCCAAATCAGTTTCAGCGCCATCGTCGGTCACAAACACTTCGCCATGTTCAAACGGGCTCATCGTGCCGGGATCAACGTTTAGGTATGGATCCAATTTGCGAAGGCGCACACTATAACCACGTGCCTGCAAAAGGGCGCCAAGCGCTGCAGAGGCAAGACCTTTTCCAAGCGAAGACACCACACCACCTGTGATAAAAACAAAACGCGCCATTGGTTGAAACTCTCCCGTAGTGTTGGGCATGGTTGCCATAATCAATCGGTCCCACTCGCGCAAAGTGCGCCATGTACCACGGGACTTAAGTAATAAAGGATTCGCAAAATTTTGCAAGCTAACCGCAACATTATGTTGCGGTTATATTTTTAACCCCAAGGGATAGTATTAATCAGCGCTTGGTAAGAGTGGCGCTGTACCATCGCTACTAGGAGGTAGCAGTTCATCCACATTCAATTCCGGCACACCATCTGTTTGTGCTGCTGGTGCAACACCAAGGCGATCCAAAACAGACCCATCAGATGAATTTTGGGCCGCAATGATCGTAAGCGTGATCGATGTGATAATGAAAGCAATCGCCAAAACCCACGTCGCTTTGGACATCGCGGTTGCAGCGCTGCGGCTAGACATCACATTGTCTCCACCACTGCCCATGCCAAGGCCACCGCCCTCTGAACGTTGAAGTAAAACAATTCCAACCAGCCCCAAGGCCAGCAACAGATGGATGGTGAGTACGACGTTTTCCATTCTACCCCGCAGGTTTTCGACTTGCAGGGGTAGATAGTGATGTTTTGCAACATGAGCAAGGGGAGAATCCATCAGAAGTACCAAGTGAATCGCATGACATTTTTTGACCTGCGGCAATTTCGTGGTTTCCATAGGGGAATTCCCTCTGTATATCAGCGCGGGTTTGATAGCGCATGAGAAAGGCGAGACATGGCAAACGTTGTGGTTGTGGGTGCTCAGTGGGGCGATGAAGGCAAAGGCAAGATTGTTGATTGGCTAAGCGAACGCGCCGATGTCATCGCGCGGTTTCAAGGGGGGCACAACGCAGGCCATACATTGGTTGTCGACGGTGTGACCTATAAATTACATGCATTGCCAAGTGGCGTTGTTCGTGGTGGAAAACTGTCTGTCATTGGCAATGGTGTTGTTTTGGACCCCTGGCACCTGATCAAAGAGATTGAAACAGTGCGCGCGCAAGGCGTTGATATCAGCCCAGAGACATTGATGATCGCGGAAAATACGCCTCTAATTCTACCGGTTCATGGTGAACTTGATCGTGCGCGCGAGGCGCAAAATAGTGTTGCGAAAATTGGAACCACGGGGCGTGGCATCGGTCCTGCCTACGAAGATAAGGTGGGACGCCGTGCTGTTCGCGTGGCGGATTTGGCTGATTCTGCAACGTTAGAGGCGCGTGTGGATCGCCTGCTATTACATCACAACACACTGCGTCGCGGTTTGGGCATGGCAGAAGTGGATCGTGCGGCCGTAATTGCACAGTTGCACGAAATAGCCCCTGAAATTCTGAAATACGCGGCCCCCGTTTGGAAGGTGCTGAATGAAAAACGCAAAGCGGGCAAACGTATTTTGTTTGAAGGGGCGCAGGGCGCGCTGTTAGATATCGATTTTGGTACGTATCCGTTTGTAACCTCTTCAAATGTTCTGGCGGGTCAGGCATCAGCAGGAACAGGTATTGGGCCGAACGCAATCGATTTTGTATTAGGGATCGTCAAGGCATATACAACCCGTGTGGGCGAGGGGCCATTCCCAACTGAATTGTTTGATGATGATGGTCAGCGTTTGGGCGAACGTGGTCACGAGTTTGGGACAACAACAGGGCGCAAGCGTCGCTGTGGTTGGTTCGATGCAGTTTTGGTTCGGCAAACATGTGCAACATCCGGTGTGACTGGAATTTCGCTAACAAAACTTGATGTTTTGGATGGATTTGAGACGCTGAAAATTTGTGTTGGATATGATCTGGATGGCGAACGTTTAGAATATTTGCCAACAGCGGCCGATCAACAAGCGCGCTGCACACCGATTTACGAAGAAATGGAAGGCTGGAGCGAAAGCACCGAGGGCGCCAAAAGTTGGAACGATCTGCCTGCCAATGCAATCAAATATGTTAAACGCATTGAAGAGTTGATTGAATGCCCAGTCGCGCTACTTTCAACGTCACCCAAGCGTGAAGACACGATTTTGGTTACGGACCCATTTCAGGACTAAATATGCTAAGCTACAAAGCACGTCGCAGATTATCATTGCTGATTTTATTGGTGGGATTGCCGCTGTATATCATCGTGGCTGTCAACGTGGTTGCATTATTTGAGCGCCCATCAATCTTGATTGAGGTTATCATTTATGTGTCACTTGGGATGCTTTGGGCGTTCCCATTTAAATACGTGTTTCGTGGCGTGGGTCAGGCCGATCCTGACCAAGATTGATTGCTAGGCAGTACCAACAAAATCTGCAGATAGAACCAATTCGATCAAGGCGCGTGCTTCTTGCCTTGCATGTCTAGGATCAATCTCTCTGTCGGCTTGTGCAACGCTAAGCCATACGCCATCCAGATAAGCCTGTAAAATGCGTCGCATGGTTTCAACAAACGGGGCTGGGACCAGGTGGGCAAGTTCGGCGCGAAAATGTGATTTGACCCTTGATTGATTTATACGCTGCAACCGTTCTAGATGTACAGAATGTGGCGACGCTGACCAAAATTGCACCCAAAAACTACAGTGTTGGGGCGTGAAAAATCTGGGGTCAAAATGGGCATCGAAAATGGCACGCAGGCGGTCTTTGGGGTCAAGTGCGATTTCAAGGTATTGTGTGTGTGTCGCGTTTAATATCCGTAACAGATGGCGCATCGTTTCAAACATCAATTGCTCTTTTGAACCAAAATAGTAATTGATACTGGCCGCAGTCGCGCCAATCTCGGCGGCGATTTCAGACATCGTGACGGAATGAAAACCACGTTTGTGCGTTGCCTCAAGGGTTGCAACAATAAACTCTTCATGTCTGATATCACGGATTTTTTTTCTATTCATATGGAACGAATACCATTGTTTGAATCCGATAAGCAAAACCTAAATGTAAATATAAAAATTAAATGACTATTTAAAAAATGATTTTACTTTTCAATAATTCTGGGCAAACACTGTCTGTGCGCGGCGTGTGAATGTCGAATTTATGATGGCGTTTGATGCATAACATTGCCATCTTATTAGAATAACACCGACACTCTGCGCGTTACGAATAAGGAAAGATAACAATGCAAACTCAACCAGTCGCAAGTCACTTTATCAATGGTGAATACGTGGAAGATACAGACGGAACACCGATTGATGTTATCTATCCTGCAACAGGCCAATGCATTGGGCGTGTGTATGGCGCGACAGATGCTGTGATTGAACAGGCCATTGAATCTGCACGGCACGCGCAGAAAAATTGGGCGAACACGTCTGGGACAGAACGTGGTCGGATCCTGCGTCGCGCGGCCGACATCATTCGTGAACGTAACCGTGATCTATCTATTTTAGAAACTTATGACACTGGGAAACCCTTGTCTGAAACGCTCTATGTTGATGCAACGAGTGCTGCTGATGCGTTGGAGTATTTTGGCGGTTTGGCGGGTTCATTAACGGGTGAACACATTCCGATGGGCGAAAACTGGGCCTACACAGTGCGCGAGCCATTGGGGCTGTGTGTTGGGATTGGTGCTTGGAACTATCCGACACAGATTTCATGTTGGAAGGGTGCGCCAGCATTAGCGTGCGGAAATGCAATGATTTTCAAGCCATCTGAAACGACGCCGTTGTGTGCCTTAAAAGTGGCAGAAATTTTGATCGAAGCCGGTTTACCAAAGGGCCTTTTCAATGTGGTCCAAGGCTTAGGCGAGGTTGGTGCAAAGTTAGTGAGTGATGCACGCGTAGATAAAGTTTCTTTGACGGGTTCTGTTCCAACAGGGCGCAAGGTTTATGCCGCGGCAGCCGCAGGAATTAAGCACGTGACAATGGAGCTGGGGGGGAAATCGCCGCTGATCATTTTCGAAGATGCCGATATTGAAAATGCGGTTGGCGGAGCAATCTTGGGGAATTTCTATTCTTCTGGTCAGGTCTGTTCTAATGGAACGCGCGTGTTTGTGCATGAGGCGATCAAGGAGAAATTTTTGGAGCGTTTAAGCGCGCGCTTGCGTGAGGCTGTTATTGGCGATCCGTTGGACGAGGCGACAAATTTTGGCCCAATGGTCAGCGAGCGACAAATGAAAATTGTGCAAAATTATATTGAAATTGGCCAAGCTAAGGGCGCGCGTTTGATTTGTGGTGGCGAACGTTTGGATCGTGACGGATTTTACCTTGAGCCGACTGTCTTTGCCGATGTTCGTGACGACATGACAATCGCGCGTGAAGAGATTTTTGGCCCTGTTATGTCAGTGTTAGATTTCAATGATGAAGCAGATGTGATTGCGCGTGCCAATGATACAGAATTTGGATTGTCCGCGGGTGTGTTTACCAACGATCTTTCGCGTGCCCATCGTGTGATCGCGCAGTTAGAGGCGGGGAGTTGTTTCATCAATTCCTATAACGACGCCCCCGTTGAAGCACCATTTGGGGGGGCAAAACTGTCTGGTGTTGGCCGCGAAAATTCGAAAGCAGCAGTTGAACATTATTCGCAGATGAAGTCCGTTTTTGTCCGTATGGGAGATGTTGAGGCGCCATTTTAGGTCTATTGGACCGACGCCCACTCACCCACTCCACTGGACCTAGGAGGAAACAATGCAAGCAGATTACGTGATTGTCGGTGCTGGA
>CAXABH010000004.1:0-16379 GCA_963966925.1 uncultured Rhodobacterales bacterium | reverse complement strand
ACGCACTGCTGGCGCCGGTTCTGATTTTTGGCAATTTCGCAAATTTGAAAACGGTCTTGATTCCCCGCGTTTGATTAGTTGGAAACAATCTGCAAAATCTGATGGTTTATTTGTACGCGAAACGGAATGGAGCGCGCCTCAAACGTTGTCTATTGTAGTGGATAGAACGGTTGATAATTTTATAGATCATCCAAAATCCAAAGCGTATCTAAACGCCTTGATCGCACTAACATTGGGGTATGCATATTCGGATGTTTCTGAAAAGGTACGCATTGATTGCGGCGAATTTTTGCATATGGAACGACCCAAGGACCATGTGGAAATTGCTAATGCATTATTACGGCCAGCTGAGTCTAATTGGCGATTGCCGGCGACGAACGATATTCCACAAAATTCCAAGGCGTTGCTTCTCTCTAGCTTTTTCAATGATCTAGGGCAGCTTCGTGAATTCCTGGCTCAAGTAACTGAGCGTGGCATTACAGGATGTTTGGTACAGGTCGTGACGAACGATGAATTAACTTTCCCGTTTTCGGGACGTGTGAAATTTGAAAACGCAACAGGCGCTAGTGTTTTTCAATCCAATCAGGCGCGCAGGTTAAAGACAGAATATTTGAAGAAATTTGCATACAATCAGCACCAATTAAATTTGCTAGCGCTGTCGTGTGGTTGGACATTTTTCCCTATCTCAGTCGAACAAGATCCGCGTGAAGTTTTGGGCCTATGTATCCAAAAACTGGGGATGTGCTAGAATGCTACAATTCGCGTCCCCCTTGATCCTATGGGCGTTGGCTGTGTTACCCGTAATATGGGTGTTGTTGCGCGCCGTGCCGCCATCACCTGTCAAACGAACCTTTGCAGCTGTGACGCTGTTGTTGGGACTGAAAGACAAAGATCAGGTGAGTGATCGTACACCTTGGTGGCTTTTGTTGATGCGTACCGTTGCGCTTGGTGCATGTATCATAGGACTGGCCAAGCCTGCGCTGCATAGTGGCGACAGCGGTTTTGTACGTGATCGAATGTTACTTGTATTAGACGGGGGATTTGCGCATGAAAAGTTTGCGCAAAGTCATCGATCGCAGATGGAAACATTATTGAATTCTGCGCAAGCAGATCAAAAATTGATCGCAGTGTTGAATATTGCAAACCCAGGGGCGCTTGATTGGCAGAACGCTGATTTTAACCGCGAGCGGTTGGCAAACTGGACCCCTTCAGCATGGCTGCCAGATTTCATGTCGAGCCTTAATTATCTCGCATCAAATACCTTGGAATATGACACTGTGTGGTTCTCAGACGGATTGGGCTATGACAGGCAACGTATCGCACTGTTAGAGCTGTTTAAGAGGCGCGGTAGTGTTGAAATTCGTGTGCCTGATGACGGTATTGGTGTGTTGCGATCCGTAATCCGCGATGGTGATGAATTGATTGCAAAGGCTGATTTTTCCGATGGAATCGAAGGCGTACACGAGGTCGTTTTTCGCGGTTTAACCCCCAGTGGTCAAAGTGCAGAGTTTGCGCGCGTTCCCTTATCACTTGAAACACTGCGTGCGACTACATCTTTACCCGCAGAATTGAGCGCGCGTTTAACGAATGTCTTTATCGAAAACGAAACGCATGCAGGTGCCATTGTTCATGTGTCCGACTACCTGGCACGCCCCAGAGTGGGTCTGTTTTCACCTGATCGATCCGAAGAAGTTGCCGAGCTGCTTCAACCTCTCCATTATTTACGGACGGCTCTGCGACAAAATGCAGAAATTATTGAACAGTCACTTGATGATATTTTGCTATCAAAACCGGATGCAATTTTTATGGCTGACGTGTCGCGCCCGCCCAATGAAATACAATTGGTGGATTGGGTCACTGACGGTGGCACATTGGTCCGGTTCGCGGGACCTAATACTGCATTGAATGCGGTTGAATTAACAGAGTCCGAGTTGATGCCTGTTCGCCTGCGCCAAGGTGGGCGGCAACTTGGTGGTGCGATGACATGGGAAACTCCAAAGCAACTCGCTCCGTTCTCGCGTGAAAGCCCGTTTTTTGGATTGGAAATCCCAAATGATATCAGGGTGAATGCGCAAGTTTTGGCAGAACCAGACGCGGATTTATCATCACGGGTTATCGCAGAACTGGCGGATGGCACTCCGCTTGTTACGCGACTGGCAGTGGGTGATGGACAGGTTGTGTTTTTCCACGTTACCGCAAATGCGGATTGGTCGAATTTGGCGCTGTCTGAATTGTTTATTCAGATGATAAAAAGGGTTGTGTCACGTTCATTGATTTTGGAAGATAGTGAAATTCCAGAAACGTTGACTTGGCAGACTATACAGCTGATCAATAACACTGGAAAATTGGTTGCCCCTGAAATCCCTGTCACGGTAACATCAGAGCAATTGGCCTCTGGTACGGTCTCGGCCGAAATTCCTGGTGGGATCTATCAATCTGATGCTTTTACGGTTGCTCTAAATATTGGTGCGAATGCGGGCGATATTAGCCCGATGAAGTGGCCCGCGGATGTGAATGTGCAGATCGGTGATGCGGGAACAAATGTAATTTCACTGGCGCATTATATGTTTGTTCTGGCATTGTTATTATTGATGCTAGACGTGATTGCGTCGGCGCGCGTCGCTGGACGATTGGTGCTTGTAATCTCATGTTTGTGTGTTTCATCACCTGAGGGTCTACGCGCTGAGACTGAATTAAGCGCCGCTTCTGAAATAACCTTTGCGCATGTAGTGACAGGTGACCCGCGTTTGGATCAAATCGCGCGGTCTGGACTCTTTGGGCTATCAGATGCCTTGTTCTTCCGCACCTCTGTCGAACCGAGCTTACCCGTAGGTGTCGATGTTGAATTTGATGAACTCGCCTTTTACCCATTTATATATTGGCCAATTCCAGAGACAGAAGTTTTACTTACCCCAAATGCGATTGCTCGGGTGAACCGCTATATGCGCCAGGGGGGTGTTGTTGTGTTTGACAGCCGGGATGCAGGAACAGGAAATAAACAAACATATCTACGCAATTTGCTGCGCCAGCTTGATATTCCACCTCTGGACCCGCTGCCCAAGGATCATGTTATAAACCGGACATTTTATTTAACCCAGGACGCACCTGGTCGATACCCTGATGGTCAAGTTTGGGTTCAGGCTGCGGTAAACAATGCACCATCAGATCCCGCATTACCATTTAGGAAACTGAATGATGGTGTGACGCCAGTGATTATTGGATCAAACGATTGGGCTGCTGCCTGGGCCATAAACCAGCAGGGGGATCCGATGTATCCAATAGGTCGGGGGCGTGCTGGTGAACGTCAACGCGAAATGGCGATACGATTTGGAATTAATCTTGTGATGTATGTGCTGACTGGAAATTATAAGTCGGATCAGGTGCATGTTCCTGCCTTGCTTGATCGATTGGGACAGTGATGCAGTCAGTTATTTTTTCATATTTGATCCCACTTCCACTACTTGTTGCTCTGGCGATTTTGGCCGTTATTTTGGTTGTGTATGCCCGCTACCTAGGATTGCTGGGTTGGCCATTTAGATTGGTCGCGGCGGTATTTGTCTTGCTCGCTCTTGCGAACCCAAGTTTGCGTTCAGAAGAACGGCAGCGACTGAATGACATCGTTCTTGTTATTGTTGATGAAACCAGTTCGCACCAATTATCAGGACGCACAACCCAAGCAGAGATAGCGTTAGAGAGATTGCAGGATCGGGTTGCAAATGAAGATCGTGATATCGAAATACGGCGTGTCCAAGATGGCGATAAAAATTCGGGAACTCTTATTTTTTCTGCAATTTCGCAGGCGCTTTCGGACATCCCGGCCAATAGGCTAAGTGGTATATTTATTATTTCTGACGGTCAGATACACGAAGATTTCGCAGGCCTGTCGTTGGATGTTCCAGTCCATCACATCGTGATCGGGCAAAAGAACACCTTTGATCGAAAACTAAGTGTTTTGAATGCCCCCGCTTTTGGGATCATCGGAGAAAATGTCCCGATGGTTTTACGCGTTGACGATTTAGGCGGGGATCAGACTGAGGAAAATCAAAAAACGCGCGTTTACGCCCGTGTGGGGTCTGGTCGTATCATTGAATTCAACGTCCCAATTGGTCAGGATACCGAATTGCGCGTGAATGTTGGGAATGCGGGGCAGAATATTACCGAATTTTGGGTCGATCCAATTGAGGGTGAGTTAACCGACCAAAATAACCGCAGTGTTGTTGTGGTAAATGGGGTGCGCGATCGTTTGCGCGTCTTGTTAGTTTCGGGCGCACCGCACCCTGGGGGACGTGTGTGGCGGAATTTGTTGAAATCAGATAGCTCGGTCGATTTGGTACACTTCACCATTTTGCGCCCCCCCTCAAAACAAGATGGGGTTCCCGTATCTGAATTATCGTTGATCGCTTTTCCAACGCGTGAATTATTTATGGAAAAAATTGATGATTTTGATTTGATTATTTTTGATCGCTACAAACGGCGTGGTATCCTCCCTATCTCCTATCTGGAAAATATCGTGCGATACGTGCGTGATGGTGGCGCAATCTTAGTTGCAGCTGGGCCTGATTTTGCATCTGCAAATTCGATTTACCGATCCCCATTGCAGGAAATATTACCGGCATCTCCAACTGCACGTGTGATCGAAAAAAAATACGTGCCAAGCGTGACAGATTTGGGTGAACGCCATCCTGTCACCCGTGGATTGCCGACACAAGATGAGTGGGGGGCATGGTTGCGGCAAATTGAGGTGGTCCCTGAGCGTGGTCAAACCTTGATGTCTGGCGCGGACGATCGCGCTCTGTTGACGCTGGATCGTGTTGGAACGGGACGTGTTGCGCTGTTGGCATCAGATCAGACATGGCTTTGGTATCGCGGTTACGAAGCCGGCGGTCCACAACAAGAGCTATTAAAACGTTTGGCCCATTGGCTAATGAAAGAACCCGAACTTGAGGAAGAAAGCATTTCAATTTCGATTGAAGGCGAAAAAATTCTCGTAAAACAGTATTCATTATCCGAAGTTTTAGAACCCGCAAACATGCGCACACCAGATGGGACGGTCTCTGCGATCAATATGGAAATGTACAAACCGGGCGAATTTATCGGATCATTCACATCTAGTGCGCAAGGTATTTTTGAAATGCGTTCAAATGGGGTGCTGAAGGTATTTGCAAAAGGCGCGGCAAATCCAATCGAATTTTTCGACCCACGCCCATCTTTAGATGTACTTGATCCGTTGGTTGCGCTTTCGAAGGGTGGACAGGTTTGGGCAATTGATGGTCTGCCGATCATACGTGAAGTTCGGCGTGGGCGAGTTGCGGCGGGACGTAGCTGGCTGGGGATTGTGAATAATAACGCCTTTGAAACACTGGATGTACGTCAATCCGCCCTATTTCCCGCTTGGTTATATTTATTAATGGCGGTTGGTTTTGCTGTATTGGGATGGTTGCGTGAAGGGCGATTTGAACGACTTTAATTTTTGGGTGTCACTTGTCTTTTAGTTAAATTGGTTATATTTATTTACCAATAAAGCGAGGTTGCACCATGGAAATGCCAACACCAGATCAGTTCACGTTATCCCGTAAGGCGGAAATTGTTGCACGCTTGCGTGCTGCTTTGCCAAGTGATGTGGTTATCGATGATCCAGCAGAAACGAAGGCATATGAATGTGACGCGCTGTCCGCCTATCGTTGTCCGCCATTGGCAGTTGTCTTGCCGCACACAACACAGGAAGTGTCGATTGCCCTAAAGATTTGCAATGAAATGAACGTTCCTGTGGTGCCACGCGGGGCAGGTACATCGCTTGCAGGTGGCGCATTGCCCACTGCAGATAGTGTGATTGTTGGGGTCGCACGCATGAACGAGGTTTTGGAATGTGATTACAAAAACCGTGTTGTTCGGGTTCAAACAGGACGAACCAATCTTAGTGTGACAGGTGCGGTCGAAGAAGAAGATTTCTTCTATGCGCCCGATCCATCAAGTCAACTGGCATGTGCAATTGCAGGTAACATTGCGATGAATTCAGGCGGTGCACATTGTTTGAAATATGGCGTTACATCGAATAATCTGATGGGCGTAAAATTGGTTACGATGCAAGGTGATATCCTTGATATCGGGGGAAGCCATTTGGATGCCGACGGTCTGGATTTATTAGGTGTTATTTGTGGTTCTGAAGGGCAACTTGGTATTGTAACCGAGGCCACATTGCGCATTCTTCACAAACCCGAAGGTGCGCTGCCTGTTTTAATGGGTTTCGATAGTAATGAAGTTGCGGGCGCATGTGTATCTGACATTATTCGTGCAGGTGTTTTGCCCGTCGCGATTGAATTTATGGACCGTCCATGCATCCGTGCAACCGAAGCGTTTGCAGGAGCGGGCTATCCCGATTGCGAAGCGCTTTTGATTGTAGAAGTTGAAGGCAGCGATTTAGAAATTGAAGAACAGTTGGACAAAATTCTAGAGATTGCCAAAACACACAATCCTGTTGAATTACGCCGTGCCAGCGATGCTGCAGAGGCAGGGCGTATTTGGTTGGGCCGCAAATCTGCGTTTGGGGCGATGGGGCAAATCAATGATTATATGTGCCTTGATGGAACAATCCCTGTTTCACAGTTGCCCTATGTCTTGCGCCGTATTTCAGAATTAAGTGCGGAATTTGGCCTGGATGTGGGCAACGTTTTTCACGCAGGTGACGGGAATATGCATCCACTGATCCTTTATAATGCGAATAAAGAGGGTGACTTGGAAAAGTGTGAAGCGTTCGGTGCCGAAATCCTAAAACTATGTGTCGAAGTGGGGGGCTGCCTAACGGGTGAACACGGTGTGGGGATCGAAAAGCGTGATTTGATGTCCGTACAGTTCAGCGCGCTGGATCTAGAAGCGCAAATGAAAATTAAGGATGTGTTTGATCCAAAATGGCTACTAAATGCGGCCAAGGTCTTTCCTCTGGACGTGACGCAATCCCGAAGAGATGGTCACGCTCAATGACCCAAATATTTAGCTTCAAGCAAGAACAAGACCTTGCCGGTTTTGTTCAAGAGCGTGTGAACCCCATTTTCATCACAGGTGGGCAAACGCGCGGCGTCAATCTGGAATGTGATCGCGTTGATATGACGGGTCTAAGCGGCATTGTTGATTACGAACCAGGTGCGCTTACGATGATTGCCAAAGCGGGAACATCGTTGGAACATATCGAACAGGTCCTGACGGCAGAAGGACAACAATTGGCATTTGAACCAACCATCCTAAACCACGCCCTTGGACTATCAGGCGTGTCCACGATTGGTGGTGTGTTTGCCACAAATGCCAGTGGGTCACGCCGAATTCAGGCAGGTGCCGCGCGCGATTTTTTGTTGGGTGTGCGCTACGTGGATGGCCTGGGCAATGTGATAAAAAATGGTGGCCGAGTTATGAAGAATGTGACTGGCTATGATATTGTTAAACTGATGGCAGGTAGTTGGGGTACATTGGGATTAATGACTGAGGTGTCATTTAAAGTATTGCCAATGCCAGTGACGCAATCGACCCTTATTATTTCCAATATTGATGCGGATGCTGGGGTGGATGTGATGACAGGATCGCTGAACACGGCATTTGATGTAAACGGTGTTGCATATGATATCGCCGCGCGCTGCGCCTATATCCGTGTGGAGGGGTTTGAGAAATCTGTAGAATACAGGTCAAAATCCCTAAAAGACAGCCTGAGTACGCAGTACGAAATCAATGTTTGCGCAGATGTAGACAGCGCTGATATTTGGTCAAAAATCAGAAATCTATCTCCAATTTCCGATCAGTCAGGCGATTTATGGAAAATTTCCGTACGTCCTACGGATGGGCCAAAGATTGTGAAAAGTCTGGGATTAACATGTGGTGTCATGGACTGGTCTGGTGGTTTGATTTGGGCGAAATTGGATGCGAACAGAACGGCAGGTGATGTTTTGGGCCACATTCCGGGTCATGCGGTTAACCTATCTGCTAAGGCCGGTGCGAAGTTTTCCAATTCCAACGCAGCGCTGGCGGATCTGCAAAGCGCTATCCAAGCAAAATTTGATCCCAAGGGTGTCTTTAACCCGGGATTGATGGGGTAAGTATGCAAACGTTTTTTTCTGACGACCAATTACATGATATCGATTTCCAGCGTTCAAATGAAATCTTGCGGGCCTGCGTGCATTGCGGGTTTTGTACCGCGACATGTCCAACCTATCAGGTTTTGGGTGATGAATTGGACAGTCCACGTGGGCGTATTTATCTGATCAAAGATATGTTGGAAAATAATCGTGTGCCTGACAGAAAAACGGTTCAGCATATTGATCGGTGTTTATCATGCCTGTCGTGTATGACGACCTGCCCATCTGGGGTGCATTACATGCACTTGGTTGACCACGCCCGTGCCTATATCGAGGCAAACTACAAACGCCCCATGGGCGAGCGGTTGTTGCGATCAGTATTGGCAAAAATTTTGCCGTATCCTACGCGATTTCGTTTGGCTCTTTTGGGTGCGAAAATGGCGCGGCCATTTGTGCGATTTGTGCCTGATGCACGGTTGCGCGCGATGATTAAGATGGCGCCCAAGCAGATCCCAGCCGTTAGTCGAAATGACGATCCACAAGTGTTTCCCCCAAAAACTGCAATAAAGAAACGTGTGGCACTTATGACCGGGTGTGCACAGCGCGCGCTGAACACCGATATCAATGATGCCACGATCCGTGTGCTGCAACGATTTGGGTGTGAAGTTGTTATTGCAGATGGGCAGGGGTGCTGTGGAGCTTTGACCCATCATATGGGAAAGGTGAACGAGTCACACGCCTCAGCTGCGAAAAATATAGCTGCATGGCATGGCGAAATCGAAAACGGTGGACTGGATGCAATCGTAGTAAATACCAGCGGGTGCGGCACCACAGTTAAGGATTACGGGCATATGTTTCGTGACACACCGCTTGCTGATAAGGCAGCAAAGGTGTCAGAAATCGCCAAGGATATTTCCGAGGTATTGGTTGACCTAGATATCCCTGAACAGGGGCAGGCCGACCTGCGTGTGGCCTATCATGCGGCCTGTTCTTTGCAGCATGGTCAGAAGATAAAGGATCATCCCAAAGCGCTTTTGCGCAAAATGGGATTTGAGGTTGTTGAGCCTAAGGATGCACATTTATGTTGCGGATCGGCTGGTACGTATAACCTGATGCAGCCCGAAATCTCAGGTCAATTAAAGGCAAACAAGTTGCGCAATTTGATAGCTAAGTCGCCAGATGTCATCGCGGCGGGCAATATTGGGTGTATGATGCAACTTGGATCAGATACCAAGGTACCCGTTTTACACACAGTTGAATTGATCGATTGGGCAACTGGCGGTCCTAAACCAACGGCATTAAATGTCGGCACAAAACCCCAAAAGCCAGAAATTCCTATCCTTAGATAGTTGACCTTGGACACATTCTCGCCTCAACTCTGTGCTAAGCCTGTTGGCTTAGTCAGGAGAAATCGTTGTGCGATTCTTAGTAAGTGGTATTTTTTGGCTCTTTAGCAGCTTTTTTGTAGTTGCAGAGGGCAATTTAGATTTATTGAATTCAATGGACCGGGGCCGTGAATGGGGGGCAGTGGGACGTTTATCATTGGATAATGGAAATGGATTCTGCACAGCCACTTTAATCTCAGAAGACGTCGTATTGACCGCTGGTCACTGCGTGTATGATAAAAACACGGGCGTTTTGGCAAATCTGACATCGTTTGAATTTCAGGCAAGCTGGCGTAACGGTCGCGCAGAAAATTATCGTGGCATTCGTGAAATTGCTGTCCATTCACAATACCAGTTCGCAAAAGAGGCAAGCATTGATCGCATTCAGTTTGATGTTGCACTTTTGCGTTTGGAAACACCCATTCGAAATCCAAATGTCACACCAATGCTGCTTGCTCAACTTCCCAAGGTGGGAAGTGATATTGGGGTTGTTTCTTATGCCAAAGGCCGCATGGAGGCCCCATCTGTACAAAGCCGATGTGTTGCAGCAGCGCAGCAAAATAATGTCTTGGTTATGACGTGTGATGTGGATTTTGGGGCGTCTGGTTCGCCCGTATTCGCAACTACAAATGCTGGCGTTGGGATTGTCTCGGTCGTTTCGGCAATGGCTGATATGGACGGGCGTCCCGTTTCACTTGGGGCGTTTGTCAATCCAGTCGTAACTGATTTGTTGGCCAAATTATCGCCCACTGATGAATTACGATCTGATACGGGTCGACGCAGAAACACGGGTGCAAAATTCCAGCGTCCATAACCCTTGAAAGTAATCTGCGACCTTCCCAAGTATAAATCACAGGCGCCATCAAATGGGTCTGTTGATTTAAATACCTGCGCCAATTGGGCAGGGCATTGAAATGGTTTCGCTCAAAGGAGGACACCCATGCGACATTTTGATTTTTCACCCCTATATCGTGCAACTGTCGGTTTTGATCAGATCGCTGAAATGATGGATCGCGTATTGACCAGCGATAATACTGGGCCAAGTTATCCGCCATATAATATCGAAAAAACCGCTGATGATGCCTATCGCATTTCGGTTGCCGTTGCTGGATTTTCTGAAGCCGATCTAAACGTTGAAGTAAAAGAGAATGCTCTGATCGTTTCGGCACAAAAGCCAGAGGCAAATGAAACAGCCACGTACCTGCATCGCGGGATTGCCACACGTGCGTTTGAACGACGCTTCCAATTAGCGGATCACGTACGCGTACATGGGGCGAGTTATGCAGACGGTATGCTGCACATCGATTTAGTGCGCGAACTGCCAGAAGCGTATAAACCGCGGCGAATTGAAATTACCTCAGCAACCGCTCCTGAAATCATGGATGCAAAAGTAAACTAAGCCTTACTGGTCGGTTGCCGTAATTGCCGCAACCATTGGTCCAACTGACCAACCAACGCCCGAACGCCCAAGTTCGGGCGCATATAATTTCGAAACATTCCCATCAAAATACAGGGCATTTTGAACGTCCAAAACGTCTTGGAAAAATGTGGTGAATTGGTAAAAATTTACCCTTTGGTTTGAAATTACGAAATATGCGGTTTGACCATCTGCCGATACACCCACGCCGTTTCTTATGTATTTCGATGTGCTACCTTTTAGGAGGCGGGGATGGAATACGTTGTCGTGCAATAAAAGCGGACCAGATTGGGTGGCATAAGCACAGTTTGGTTTTTGTGCAATATAATCGCGTGTTTCAAATACGTGATATTTCGTGTCAGTAATACAGAATATGCCATTTGGGAGCATGCCGAAATTTCCCGGTCCGGCGTTTGAAACGACACGCATTTCTTCTTGGTAATGTTCCACATAATGGCCCACTGGGCGCAAATCCGAATGAAACATTCCCGCGTTCATCGCAAAGATAACCTTGGTACCCTTGCTGGATAAATCATCGACCAAATTTACAAATTGTCCATATGGTTGATCGTTATCATCGTATAAGAAAAGCGCAATCTGATCCTGATTTATGTTCACCTGACACGTGCTAAATGATAGGCCATTAAATGCATGGTCAGCACAATTCACGGCAAAAACAGGGGTCGCAAAAAATAACAGGCACAGTGCCCTGATCATGTTTCGTCCAGGTCACGTAATACGTCATCTTGCGAAAACAATCGACGTGTTTCGTCCATGCGATCAAAGGTTTCATCTAATCGGAATCTTAGATCAGGTGTGAACTTTAACGATAGATTTTTTGAAATTGCGCGGCGCAATTCCGGTTTGTTTTTCGCAAGCAGTGCAATGACGTCTCGTCCACCTTGGCCACCCAGCGGACAGACATAGGCGGTTGCGATTTTCAAATCGGGTGAGGTCGTGACTTCGCCTACCGTGATCGAGATGCGGCTTAGATCGGGATCATGAATGTCCCCACGTGCCAAAACGTCAGATAACGAACGACGAATAAGTTCGCCGACACGTAGTTGCCGCTGTGAGGGGCCAGGCCCGTCATGAAATTTGTTTTTTCCCATAATTCTTCTCTACGCCGATAGGTTGGCTTTGCCAAGGGGCGCCTAGCGCGTTATGTCACAGATTGAAAGAGAGGAATTCACGATGACACAACAACCTGCGATCGCAATCTTGGGTGCATCTGGCCGCATGGGTCAAATGCTGGCGCAAACCATCTTGGCCAGTGATAAGGCAAAATTGGTGGCAGCAGCAGACCGGGTGGGCAGCGATTGGCTGGGTCAAGACTTAGGTGTGATGTCAGGCGGCACTGCCAATGGTATCATCGTGTCAGATGATGTGAAGGCTGTGTTTGAACAGGCGGATGTGGTGATTGATTTCACCCTGCCGCATGCAACTGTGCAGCATGCTAAAATCGCGGCTGAAACAGGCACTGCCTTGGTCATTGGTACAACAGGAATGAATGGTGACGAACTGTCCGTGATTGCGCGGGCAGGGCAATCGACGGCGATTGTGCGCGCAGGAAACATGTCACTGGGTGTTAATCTGCTAACCCAATTGACACAAAAGGTTGCCGCAGCGCTTGGTGAGGAGTTCGATATCGAAGTTGTTGAATATCATCATAACCAAAAGGTGGATGCGCCATCGGGAACCGCGCTGATGTTGGGTGAGGCCGCCGCCGAAGGGCGAGGTGTGTCCCTAAATGATGTTAAGGATTCTGGTCGCGATGGTATTACAGGTGCGCGAAAATCTGGCGACATCGGGTTTGTCGCAATTCGCGGTGGGGATATTGTGGGGGAACATGATGTTTTGTTTGCAGGGCCTGGTGAACGCATTGTGTTGCGTCATGTGGCAACAGACCGTGCCTTGTTCGCGCGGGGCGCTGTTCGCGCCGCGATTTGGGCATCTGCGCAATCCGCGGGTGAATATTCGATGCTGGACGTGCTTGGTCTTTAAACCGTTATTTCGCCTTATACGGCTCCATTCCTGCGCGTGCCAGTGCGTCTGCGCGTTCATTTTCGGGGTGCCCAGCGTGCCCCTTAACCCATTCCCATGTTACGTTATGGCGGGACCGCGCTGTATCTAATCGCTGCCATAGTTCAACGTTTTTAACGGGTTTCTTGGCGGCAGTTTTCCACCCGTTTCGTTTCCACCCGTGGATCCATGTGCTGACGCCGTCTTTCACATATGAACTGTCAGTTACCACTGTAATCGTGCTTGCCCGCTCTAATGTTTCTAGTGCGCTAATCGCGGCCATTAATTCCATTTGATTGTTTGTTGTTTCGCTTGCCCCACCTGAAAGTTCGCGCTCTTTCACCACTTCGTTGGCATTGATCGCCTGAAGAACCACACCCCAGCCACCAGGGCCCGGATTTCCAGAACATGCACCGTCTGTAAACGCCTTAAGCTTAAGCACGGGCAAATACTCCGATCCATGCACTCATCGATCCATCCAAACCGGGTGCTTCGCCCGTGGTGTGGTCGATCCAATCGAAACCTGCCTCGGTCAGCCATCTGCGCAATTCGGTTTCGCTGACGTAGGTGTACAATCGCTGCAAGTTATCCCGATGACGCCCACTGCCCAATTTCATGGCAATATAAACGTAACCACCTTCTCGTAGTGCTGCATGAATGTTTTGCAGGAACTTTGGAATATCTTCACGTCTGGCATGCAGCAGGGAAAAGCTTGCCCATATTCCGTCATAAATGTTCTGCGCATTGAACTGATCAAATGTTGCTTGCCAGGCGGTGACACCTGGTTGTTTTTGTGCATATGCCACCATTTTTTCAGACGCATCGAAGGCATCCGCACTGTGGCCTTGTTTTGCTAAATATGCAGCTGAGGTCCCTGGTCCGCATCCATAATCCAAAACCCGCGCCGCCCGGGGTAAGTATGCGCCAAAGCGTGCAAGGTCATGCGGTACGCCTTTGGTTAGGGTTGCGTATTCGTCGGTTTTTTCATCATAGATCGCGATTGTCTGCGGATCGATTGTCATGCGGGCTCTCTTAAAACACGCGGAACTTTGAAATTCACATTCTCTTGTGCGGTTTCAACTATTTCAACATCGATCTCGCCTTTGGCGCGAAATGCATCAATGACCTCGTTTACCAAAACCTCGGGTGCAGATGCGCCCGCTGTGATGCCAATATTTTGCATATCGCCAAGGGCGTTCCAGTCTATATCGTCGGCGCGTTGAACCAGTTGTGCGTATTTGCAACCCGCCTTTGCCCCGACTTCGACCAAACGCTTAGAATTTGAAGAATTTGGCGCACCCACAACAAGCAGTGCGTCAACCTTACCAGCGATCGCCTTAACTGCCATTTGTCGATTAGTGGTGGCGTAACAGATATCTTCTTTGTGTGGTCCGACAATTTTTGGGAACCGTCTGTGCAGCGCTGCCACAATATCTGCTGTATCATCAATCGACAGAGTGGTTTGTGTCACATAGGCGAGGAAATCGGGGTCACGAACAACCAATTGGTCAACATCATCGACTGTTTCAACCAATAACACTTCTCCTGCTGGGAGCTGTCCCATTGTGCCAATCGTTTCGGGGTGACCTTTATGTCCGATCATCACCATTTGTAGTCCGTTACTACTGTGGCGTTCGGCCTCGATATGAACTTTGCTAACTAAGGGGCATGTTGCATCTACAAAGATCATGTTGCGATTTTCTGCTTCTGCAGGGACCGATTTGGGGACACCGTGTGCTGAGAATATTACAGGTCGATCATTTGGACATTCATCGAGTTCTTCAACGAATACTGCGCCTTTGTCGCGCAAGTTATCGACCACGAATTTATTATGAACAATTTCGTGTCTGACGTAGACTGGCGCCCCCCATTTTTCCAACGCCATTTCCACAATCTTAATCGCGCGATCTACTCCCGCGCAAAATCCCCGTGGAGCAGCAAGAAAGATTTTTCGTGTCATGTCGAATGCACTCTTGTTTGTAAACTTTACTTATCACCTTGGTATTGAATGATCGCAGAAACGTAAACAAAAAAGTCTAAGTGCACGAGTGGGTTTTGATGGTTGGTGATATTGCGTTCTGGGTATTTGCTACGCAGAATTTGACAGGCAGGTAGCATAAAAAAACCCGGCTAAGCCGGGTTTTGCAATTAGTTTGGTTCGTAAGTGGGATGTTCATCACCCTCTCGGGTGGGGCGACCTACAACGTCTTTCAACCCTTCTAGCTCGATAAAATTATCAGCCTGTCTACGCAATTCATCCGCGATCATCGGGGGTTGAGAGCGGATAGTTGATACAACGGATACCCGAACACCTTGACGCTGCAAGGCTTCGACCATTGGTTTGAAATCACCGTCGCCGGAAAAGAGCACAATGTGATCAACATGCGGAGCCAACTCCATGGCGTTCACAGTTAATTCAATGTCCATGTTACCCTTAACTTTGCGTCGGCCTTGGCTATCTGTGTATTCCTTGGCCGTTTTGGTAACCATGTGGAAACCATTATAATTCAGCCAATCAACCAATGGTCTGATAGGTGAATATTCTTCATTATCTAGCAGTGCTGTATAATAGAAGGCGCGCAATAACTTGCCGCGACGCATAAATTCGGTGCGAAGCAGTTTGTAGTCGATGTCGAAGCCTAATGATTTTGCAGCTGCGTAAAGGTTTGAGCCGTCGATGAACAGCGCAAGCCGCTCTTCCTTGTAAAACATTTAATGTCCCTTCAAATATAATCAGCCCTAATTTCCGTGAGTAGTGGCGGGCATCTGTCAAAGATGTCGCAAGTTGACTTAAAAATCATGTGGTAGCAAGTATAAGTTATGTCCATTATGTATTCAAAACTAAACCAAATGGATTGCCAAAGTTGCATTGTGGCTATTGGAAGCAACCAGAGATTGAACAACTCATCCTTGAGTGACCTTCTTATTGAAGGTGTTTCGCGCATTGCAAAGGAGGTTGGGACCATCAAAGCAGTGAGTCGATTCTTTGAAACACCTGCATTCCCAGCAGGTTCGGGTCCAAATTTTGTGAACGCAGTATTATGTGTAGACGCGGCACGACCTGCCGACGAAATTTTAAAGCAGCTGCATACGATCGAACATGAAATGGGGCGTGTGCGCAAAAAGCGCTGGGGGCAGCGTACCATTGATATTGATTTGATAGCAGTTGACAGCGAAATTGTCCCAAATCCTGAGACGTATAAGAAGTGGCAATTATTGCCAATTGCGCAACAAACTGAAATTGCACCAGATCGATTGATCTTGCCGCATCCGCGGATGCAGGATCGCGCGTTTGTATTGGGGCCATTGATGGATATCTGGCCCGATTGGATCCATCCGGTAATTCATCAATCTGCAAGTCAGATGTTTGCTGATTTAAATGTTAGTGATCAATCCGCGCTCTCGCCTTTGTAATATGGGCTTGTAATTCTGTCGTTCCAGCCGTATGAAATATTTTCTACTCGTCACATCAGGAGAATCTCATGGCACGCGTTACTG
>CAXABH010000003.1:0-19099 GCA_963966925.1 uncultured Rhodobacterales bacterium | reverse complement strand
GGCGTTCCGGGGAACAACTGGAATCACTAATTTTGGCTCGGGTGCTGTCATGTCATTTAAACACTACATGTGTCTAATTTAATTTACAACTGTCCCGTTTTGTGTTTCACTAAAAACACCTGACGATCTGGTGCCAAGAATACAATGGTAACACTAAGCCTCTTTCGATTTGAAAAGCCCCACCATAAGTTGTGGGCCTTTTTGATGATGGGCCTTGCAAGGCCTCTCCTAAACCTGATTCCAAATTTGGTTTTTTGGAAGCTATTGGGATCTGGCACAGGTGAGGGATTCACCCCCAAACCAAATTGGGGCGTCTACGCGATCTTATGTGTGTGGCAAGAGCCAACAAGCGTTGAAAAAATACTAGAAGAATCCCGTGTATTTAAAAAATACCACGAGATGGCCGCCGAGAGTGTCACCATACATCTAGAACCCTGTGCAACACGGGGCGAATGGTCCGGGAAAACACCGTTTACGGCAAAAAACAATCGGGATACTGGTCCCGTTGCCGTGCTGACACGTGCAACATTACGGTGGAGTGCAATGTTAAGGTTTTGGCAGCAATCCCCAGCGATCAGCACCACGATTGGTTTGAATAAAGATGTGTTGTTCAAAATAGGCCTTGGTGAAGTCCCCTTAAGACAGCAACTGACATTTTCAATTTGGCCCGACTTAAAGCAAATGAGTGAATTCGCCCACCAATCTGACCCACACCGCAGCGCCATTCAAAAAGTTCGCCAAGGCGACTGGTTTAAAGAAGAGCTATACGCGCGATTTAACATCACAGCAATTGACGGACATTGGTCGGCATTTGACCCAGTATCCAAGAAAGAAAACACCAATGAATAGTGCATTTCCTTTTTCAGCTATTGTTGGCCAAGACGATATGAAACTGGCCCTAACCCTAACTGCTATTGATCCAAAAATCGGTGGCGTGCTCGCCTTTGGCGATCGTGGAACGGGTAAATCAACCGCGATACGATCACTTGCTGATTTGCTGCCAAATATTGACGTTGTCCAAGGCTGTCCTGTGAATTCTGAGCAGTTAGATCAAGTACCCGACTGGGTGAAAACAACACACGAAACAATCGGCTCTATTAAGACACCCGTTGTTGATTTACCTCTGGGTGTTAGCGCGGATCGCGTGACAGGCGCTCTGGATATCGAACGTGCATTGGTAGATGGGGCCAAAGAATTCCAACCTGGCTTATTGGCCAAAGCCAATCGTGGGTATCTGTACATTGATGAAGTCAACTTGCTAGAGGATCATATTGTTGATCTTTTATTGGATGTTGCCCAATCGGGCACCAACACGGTCGAGAAAGAAGGGCTTTCAATAACCCACCCGTCACGTTTCATCTTAATAGGATCAGGCAACCCAGAAGAGGGTGAATTACGCCCCCAACTTTTGGATAGGTTTGGCCTTGCGGTTGAGGTGCGCACACCACAAACAATTATGGATCGGGTTGACGTGATAAAGCGCCGCGACGCGTTCGATCGTGACCCTAACGCCTATTGTAAAGAATGGCAGTCCGAAAATGCAAAAATACGGCGCAATATCTTGGACGGGCGCGAACGATTAACAAGCGTAACAACAAGCGATGAAATGTTGGAAATTTGCGCAGAAATCTGTGTCGCAATGGGAAGCGATGGGCTGCGCGGGGAATTAACCCTGCTAAAGACCGCACGCGCCTATGCAGCACTAAAGGGAGATAAGATGGTTTGCAACGACCACATCAAACGCATTGCACCTATGGCGCTAAGCCATCGTCTGCGGCGCGATCCATTGGATGACACAGGATCGACTGTGCGTGTCGAACGAACACTAGATGCTGTTTTGGGATGAGATGTCTGAACAAAAGACATATCTAGCGAATTTGGCACTGCATCTATGCCAAATGGACCCAAAAACATTTGGCGGCATTGTTTTCAAAACACACGCAGGATCGCACATGGATAAAGTGCGAAAGGCGCTGAGTGAAACGGCGCTTGGATCATCAATTATCCACCCCGACATGAACAATTCTGATCTGGTTGGAGGCATTGACCCCATAGAGAGTTTAACTGCGGGTAAGCTTATCCATAAATCGGGTGTGTTAGATCGTCAGGGTTGGAAAATACTGGTGATGGCAGATCGCCTAACACGCCAATCTGCAGCCTTGATCGCGCAAAATATCGATACAAATCCAACTGGCCCATATTGTATTTTTGATGAAAGTGAACGATCCGATGAAAACCAGCTGGGCGCATTGAATGAGCGCATGGCCTTTTCATTTGATTTAAATGACCTGCGACACAATCAGTTTTCTGTGGATATCGCCCCATTTGAGCATTTCAATCCAACTCTTCCAACGCTGTCGAGTGATCAACAAACAATGATCGTTGCAGCCGCGCAGCAGTTTGGCATATATTCGATGCGCCCCGTTGAGATGGTTCAGCGCGCCGCACAGTTTTTATGCCTATTGGATGCGCGTAAAGAAGTGTCACAAGATGATATAGATACTGCAGCCCAACTGATCTATGCGCATCGCGTCACTGCCATGCCCACGGAAGAAGACGAACCAGCACAAACAAACGAACCGTCTGAACCGAATAATTCCTCCAGTACCGATCAGCAAAACGATACCTTCGAGTTGCCAGACGACTTGGTGATTGAGGCCGTCAAAGCGATATTGCCAACAGATGTATTAAATCAGATTAAGACAAAGAATAATTCAAAATTGAGGTCCTGCGGGGCCGGCTTTGGTCTTGTGCAAAAATCAGCACTGCGTGGACGCCCTTTGCCTGCAATTAGCGGACGGCCGAACGATCAAGCGAGAATAGATGTATTATCAACTTTACGCACTGCTGCGCCATGGCAAAAACTGCGTAAATCACGATTATCAAGAGACGCAAACATCGTCATCTTTCCAAGCGATCTGTACATTCAAAAGTTCCAAAATCGTTCTGAACGTGTGGTGATTTTTTCAGTCGATGCGTCCGGATCAGCGGCGATGAGCCGATTGGGCGAGGCGAAAGGGGCGGTTGAATTAATGCTAGCCCAAGCGTATTCTAAACGGGACTATGTGGCGCTGATCGGATTTCGAGATGGACGCGCCGATATATTGCTCCCACCCACTAGGTCATTGGTTCAAGCAAAGAAAAACTTAGCCGCTCTTGCTGCGGGTGGGGGTACTCCACTGGCAACAGGTATGAATAGCGCGCTAAATCTCGCATCGCTTATTCGAAGAAGTGGTAAGCTGCCAAGCATGGCATTTTTAACAGATGGGAAAGGTAACATTGATTTAGAAGGCCAGCCTGGGCGACAAAAAGCAATGAGCGATGCTGAACAAGTTGCAGAGTTGGGTCGCACACTAAATGTACCAGCGATCTTTATAGATTGTGGTCGACGCGGGAACCCGGACTTAGCGAATATTGCACATAAAATGGGGGGGGAATATTTATACCTCCCTCGTGCAAATGCACAGGCAATCTCTGATCTAGCGCAGTCGCATTTGGGATAATCATGAACGACAGTATTCCAGACTGGTGGCCCAATAAATCTGCTTCACGATTTCTAAGTGTGCGCGATTACAAATGGCACTTTCAATTAATCGGCGCAGGAAAACCAACCGTGTTATTGATCCATGGCACTGGTGCATCAACCCACAGTTGGGCGCCTATTATCCAATATTTAGGTGATCATTGTCAGATTTTGGTACTTGATTTACCTGGTCACGGATTCTCGGGTATTCCACGCTTTGGCCGTAGCACTCTGGATGCCATTACCGATGGTGTTACCCAGTTGTTAACCGATTTGAATCTGACACCATCCCATATTGTCGGACATTCTGCAGGTGCTGCAATTGCCGTTCAGCTTGCCGCGCGCACAATGATCAGCACTCCTGTGACATGCATCAATGCAGCCTTTGGAAATTTTTCTGGAATGGCGGGAATAATGTTTCCTTACATCGCCAAATTGGCAGCGATTGCCCCTTTTTCGTCCAGCTTCATCGCACAGATGGCACAGGATACAAACCGTGTCGGGAACCTGATGGATAGCACAGGTTCAAAGTTATCTGCTGATCAACTACGAGGGTACCAGTTCCTATTTCAACGAAAACAACATGTCCAAGGAACATTGCAGTTGATGGCAGATTGGAACTTGGACAGCTTTTTGTCGAAACTCACACTGGTTCAAAATCAAATTCAGTTTGTAACCGGAAAAAACGATCTAACTGTTCCGCCTTCCGTTTCGCAGGATTGGGCAAAACGAATACAAACAGCTACGATACTAGAATATGAAGGGTATGGGCACTTAATACATGAAGAAGCCCCCGAGATTATAGCGCCACTAATCACTCGGAGACTTTGAAAGCTATTTAATTGGCTTAGTTGCCCAGTGTCTCTAGGTATGCGATGACATTTACGCGGTCTTTTTCTTTTTTCAGACCCGCAAACGACATTTTTGTCCCCTTAAGATATTTTTTTGGTTTTGTAAGGAATCCGTCCAATGTCTCGGCATCCCAAACCAAACCTGATCCAGCCATTGCCTTAGAGTATTTATAACCCTCAACACTGCCTGCTGCGCGACCAACAACACCGTACATGCTGGGGCCAGTCTTATTTTTGCCCTCTTCAATCGCATGACATGCTTTGCATTTTTTAAATACTTTTTCACCCTTGGCCGCATCACCGGCTGAATGGCTTCCACTAAAAGCGCTGCTTGCAACAATGCATAGCGCTGCAGCGATCTTTGCAGTTTTTAACATGGTATTCTCCTTATTCGATGCAATAGAGCTAGTTCGTGCACACCAAAGTCAAGAGAGCACGCTTATGCAACTGCATGCGAAATCGCGCATTGCTTCCACAGTACAGTCAGCGCATGAATTAGGTGATCAATGTCGGCATCCGTGTGCAGCGGTGATGGTGTAAATCGCAAACGTTCAGTACCCTTTGGAACTGTTGGATAATTTATAGGTTGAACATAGATCCCATAGTCCTGCATCAAAATGTCTGCCAATTGACGGCACTTGACAGGATCCTTGATCATGACAGGGATAATATGTGATGGATTTTCCAGGTGCGGTATTCCAGCTTTATCCAAACCAGCACGTAATTTAGCAACCTGACGACGCTGTTTCGCACGTTCCATTTCCGATACTTTTAGATGGGCGATAGACGCGCACGCGCCTGCGGCAACTGCAGGAGGGAGCGCCGTTGTGAAAATGAAACCGCTGGCAAATGATCGAATGAAATCACACAATTCATTTGACCCTGTAATATACCCGCCCATGACACCATACGCCTTGCCAAGTGTGCCCTCGATCAGGGTAATACGATCCGCCAAACCGCGCTCTTCTGATACACCGCCACCGCGTGGACCATACAAACCCACTGCATGCACTTCGTCCAAATACGTCATAGCACCGTGTTTTTCGGCAACTTCTATTATCTCTTCCATTGGACAGATATCGCCATCCATCGAATACACGGACTCAAACGCCACGATTTTTGGGCGCGACGGGTCAATTGATGCTAGTTTTCTATCCAAATCTTCGGGATCATTATGCTTCCAAATCATTTTTTCCGCGCGCGAATGGCGGACCCCTTCGATCATGCTTGCGTGGTTCAGTGCATCCGACAAAATAACCGCATTGGGCAATCTGGATCCCAAAGTGCTAAGCGCAGCCCAATTTGACACATATCCCGACGTGAACAAAAGCGCGTTTTCCTTGCCATGCAGATCAGCAAGTTCGCGTTCTAGCAATAAATGATGATGGTTGGTTCCCGATATGTTGCGAGTCCCGCCTGCTCCACAGCCACAGCTATCAATCACAACTTTCATGGCGTTTCGCACAACAGGATGCTGTCCCATGCCCAAATAATCATTTGAACACCATACAGTCACTTCCTCTGGGGCATTTGGATCATAGCTTTTAGCTCTGGGAAAAGATCCACATTGACGTTCTAATTCGGCAAAAATCCGATAGTTTCCATCGCCTTTTAAACGATCTAACTGTTCGCTGAATAACGCATCATAATCCATGGTAGTCCTTTCGACAGATGTCTTGTCTGTTCTTGTTATCGGGAAGCATCCAACGCCATAGGCGGGCGTCAGGAACCGGTAAAACCATCACCCAATGCTCGACTAATGCCATCGCGGTCATCGTCGCAAGCAACGTGAAACCGATGATATCAGAAGCATCAGAGACTGCATAAATTCGTTCAATCCAACAGGCTAACGCGAACGTCAAAAGCGTGACGGATACAGGGAAAAACCAATTTAATGCTGCAATTTTGAAATAGCTTTTTAAGTGTTCAAGAGCCTGGGGAACAAATTCCAAATTTATCCGAGGCACCCCAAAAAATAGATTCAGTTTTGCGAAAACCCGTGCGGCATAAAGAACAATAAACGTCCACATGCCAAACGTATTTTCAGTTGCCCAAGACAACTTAAGAACCACAAGCAGCGAAACTAACAGTAAAATTTCATGATATGCTAGGGTTCCCCATGCGCGAATGAACCGTTCAAATGGTAATAGCACCCTTGGGCATTCCGTCGTATTTGGTCCGGTGATAACACCCGTCAGAAATGCAAATTCTATCCACCCCCAAATACCAAGGGCTGACAAGAAAGCAAAATAAACAGATGCTACGTCATTTGTAAAAGACGTGAACGATAGGCCAAAAAATCCAAACAAAAAGAGTGGAGAAACAGCCAAGGTTATCTTGGTCCTAAATCCCGTGCTATAGCGATCACATAGGCGCACAGCCAGCAGTATTGCACCAGTGAAAAACCACCAGCTAAATACCGCAACCAAGCACGCTATGACGATCGGATTGCCCATTAGTACGCAGGTTCCATTCTTGTTGTTGCAGGTACAGCATGTTTTTTCGCCGGAATTGTGAAAAGACCTGCAAATGCAAAACCTGCACGGATGCTGGCACCCACCTGCGCGAACTTACGCCCCTGTTTCTTGGCTTCTGCCAAATCAGCGTTTGCCTTTTGCAACCGTTTCAGTCCAGCTTCCCAACGTGGGTTATCAATATCCAGCGTGATTGGAAAAATCTGTTCGCTGAGCTTGGAAGTCTTCGTAAACACTTCATGTGCGTACCAATCCGTATCCACGCCCAATGCCTTGTGAAAGGCGGGACGCTGATGATCGCGGATATACATAGTCGCATAGACCGCAGTTAAGAAGAACTTAATCCACCAGACATTAAGACCCTTGGTGAGTTTGGGGTCGCTCTTCATCAATAACGCAAAGGCTTCGCCATGAGCGAATTCATCATTACACCATTCTTCAAACCATTTAAAAATTGGATGAAACCGGTACTGTGGGTTTTGTTCTAGATGGCGGAAAATTGTGATATACCGCGCATAGCCAATTTTTTCGGACAGATATGTTGCATAATAAATGAATTTAGGACGGAAGTAGGTGTACTTTTTCTTCTGCGTAAGAAACCCCAGGTTCACGGCCACACCCGCTTCGCGCAAGGCATCGTTTATGAAACCAGCATGACGCGCTTCGTCGCGCGCCATCAATTGGAACAACTGCGTGATTTCTTCGTTTGATCCGCGACGCTTCATTTCCTTGTACAAAACACAGCCAGAAAATTCAGCGGTGCAAGAACTGATTAAAAAATCAATGAATTCTTTCTTTAGCTGCGGGTCCATCCCGTTCCAGTCAACTTCGTCCCAGTCAGCATTCTTTTTAAAGTGCCCTTTGTTTGGATCACTGACCATGCGGTCAATCAATGGATCCCATTCGTCGCGAATATGCGACACATCGATTGCGTCCAATTCATCGAAGTCGGTCGTGTAGAAACGCGGAGTCAGCAGTGTGTCTTGCATCGCGATTTCTGTCGCCATGTCACTGTCGAATGTTTCTTGGATCGCTAGGGCTTCTTCTGCGGTTGTTGCGTCTGCTGAATGCATGTTCATAATGTCATCTCCTCTGAGAATGAAAATTCACATAGCTCCATAACTTCCAGATCACCTGTGGCCTTGGTCCACAGGCGTTCGACGGTACTGGCGCGCAATATGATCGCGTCGCGCTCCTCGGTAACAATCTCACCGAAAGGTGCCATTATTTCAGGTCCTTGAACTTGGACTTCATCACCTGGATGAATCACGGCACCATTGTTAAAGCGCACATGCGCGTGCAAACTTTCAAACTTGTGACTGATCTCAACAGTACAAGGTGCATGTTCCTTGGTTCGAGTGAAAAATCCCATCTCAATTTCCTTTCGTTGCTTTGGCTAGAAGCTTGGCAAACGCACGGGCATTATCCGCGCCAAATCCCATCAAATCCGCTTGCCATTCGGTTTGAGGGTCAAAAACAGACAGGCGATTATTTTCGCGCCATCTAATAATCACTGGTGGATCTTGTGGCGCTCCGATCTTTGCACGTTCACGTTCGATGACACGCGCGACGCCGGAAACAAATCCACCTTGTTCCCCATCCCAATCCACCAGCATTTGACCGTTATCATCAAACACTTTTACTGCGCCAGTTTGGTCAGTCTTAATTGATATTGGCGCTTCTGCTACGATTTCAGCGTTGGGCGGGATCGCAGATTTTTGCATACCAGAAAACTGGAACGCACTGACCGCGATTAATACAAGTACGACCATCGCGAACATTGCCCGCAAGGCGTTCGTTAGTACCGTGTCTTCTTTTTTGTGTGAGATATGAATATCGCTCATCTTACAATTTCCTCACACCAATGCGCCTAATTCGGGCGCATCAGATCGTTCCTTATTTTCAACCTCGACAATTCGCGATTTGGCTGCTCTTGCCAAAATTTGCGCCACGGATTGAACATCAGGAATGGATCTTAGGGTTGGTTCAGGTTTGCGGATTTTCCATGAACGCACATGCGGCCACAGAACCAAGTACGAAAACTTAGGGTTCCCTTTTGTTTCCAATGCGATATTGCCGCAACCGGCTTTACTGGCAGAAACCGCCGCATTTTCAATCTGTGTATAGGGAAGGTTTAATGTCACATTTAATGCTGCGCCGATGCGCATCGCGACGCGACGGTTTGTAATTGTGTAAACCGTCGCGCGCGCTTGGATAAATCCAACGAGCATTAAGAGTAAAACAACGATCAGAGTCATAATAACAAATGGCAGGGTCATGATGATCGCACGTTCAAATGAAAAAACATCAATCACCGTGATAAAGCGCCAGGCCGTTAACACGGCGAAATAGGCAACAACCCACCACAGGTTTAACGAGTCGACCGTCAATTGAAACCAATTTGGACGTCCCTGCCACAAGATGACTTCGCCCCGTGGTGGTAACTCGGGCAAACCGTTGATTGGTTCAGCTGCAAAATCATCATGTGACATATACGTATCCTCCTTAGTTTATAGTTGCGGCTCTAAGCGTGCAGCAGAGGCATAAAGCGTTCCGCCTGCGTAATACGCAGAGATCTTTTCCTCTTCGAGCATGGTGACTTGGTTTTCAGAGCCTAACGTTGGAACATCATTAAAATGTTCGGCAAAGATCGATTTGATAACAACGCGGTTTGAATGAATGCGTGCCATCGTCATAGGCACCAAACGTGTTCCCAAACCAAGAGCTGGATCCAAATCGATTTCAAGGTAACGGACCAGTTGTTCTGGCTCATCCACCCACATATCGTTTATCATACCAACAATTTTACCGTCACCTGCAACAACGGGTAATCCCCGCGGGTCACGGCCAGCAGCAACAAAGAATTTTTCACTGCGTGACATTGGAATGATTTTCGGATGGCCATGTGCATCCAATTCTGCAACATCACGACGTGCCGCCCAAGATGCTGGACCAACGCCGTCTTTCATCGGATCACCGGTCGGTTCAAATGGATAACCATTCGCTTTATTAGTCTGTCGCAAAGCGACATCACGACGTTCACCATCGTTATTGGGGAATGTAACCTCACCACGACCATGCGATAGCTTGAACGTTTTGGGATCTGGTAATGGAAATGGACCTTGGTTCGCAGCTTGCGTTCCATCGTCATTTTCCATCGGGTATCCTTCGCGCATATTTTCGCGTTGGATGTAGAAAATTAACAACGCAAAAAAGATCCAGAAGAGCCACAGCGCAGCGCTTGCTAAATCAAAGTTTCCAATTAATGCCGTCGTCATTTTTTTTCCTTTCTCAGGTGTTCCAATCACATAGGAAAATCAGCGAGCTTTATGCCCGGATTTCCGTGATCAGATTTTGATTGGGTGCGCTGCGCCATTCGCACCAGTGGGACAAGTATCGCAAGTGTGACGATCAACACTGCGATCTCGAGGTGATAAACAAATGAATAACCAGTGGCCGGAATTGCCAAGGTTTCTCCTAAATCACCACGCATAGCGAGCGTGCTGATCCAGTCTCGTAAAGTGCCGCCAAGGGCAATCGCCAACCCAGCTGAAGTGGCTTGGGCCGCGCCCCATGCACCTAATGCAAGTCCATGTGATGTGTTTTCATTTTCGCCAAGTTGCATAGCGGCAATCAGGGTGGAAACTGCAAATAGTCCGGATCCTAACCCGATTAAATATGCGCCTACGAAAAAGAGTATCGTTGATTCAACCGGTGCCGAAACAATGACAGCTGGGAACGCCAATAAACCCACAAAGATACTATTAGACATTAGTCGATAGGCCGTTAAACCAGCTTTTAATCGGCGCGCAGCATATGCCAGGCCAATCAATGCACCGAATGCCCATGCCGCGGTTAGCCAAGTGGTCTGACCAACAGCTAGCCCCAGGATTTCCCCGCCGTATGGCTCTAACAGAACATCCTGCATGTTGAAGGCTAGCGTCCCAAGAAAAACAACCAAAATCAACCGTGCGCTTGTTCCTTCGGCCATAAACGCTGCCCATGTCTTTGCAAAACTTGGGCGCGGGGCTGCGCGCTGTTCTTTGGACATTGGACTAACATGCTCTTGTTTCCAAAGAGCAATCAAATTTAGTAATAAGCCCGCCAAAGCTGCACCTTGGATCACTCTGATCAAAGTCAGATTTGAAAAATCTGTCAAAAGCCATCCAATCAATAGCGCTGACAGCCCCATACCCAACAAATACATCACATAAAGCAGCGCGACGACACGTGGCCGCGTCTCCTCGGTTGCACGATCACTTGCCAATGCGAGACCCGCGGTTTGTGTCATATGCAGCCCAAGGCCCGTCATCAAAAACGCCAAGGCTGCTAACACTTCACCAGCCCAACTTGGTCCAACTGTTTGATCACCGGATAACACAAGAAGCGCGAATGGCATGACCGCAAGTCCACCCATCTGCCAAAGTGACCCAAACCAAATGAATGGAACGCGTTTCCAACCAATCGCAGAGCGATAGGTATCGGATCGAAAACCAATCAAAGCACGGAAAGGTGCAATCAAAACTGGCAGTGCAATCATGATCGCAACAATCATCGCCGGTACGCTAAGTTCGACAATCATGACGCGATTAAGCGTGCCCAACAACATAACACTGGCCAACCCCACAGACACCTGAAACAAGGACAAACGCAACAATTGCCCAATCGGTAAATCCCGACTGGCCGCATCTGCAAACGGCAGCATCTGACGCGTAAGTTTTGTTAAAGGGTGTGGTGTGCGTTGTGTCATTTATGAACCCCCAACGCATGTGAGATATAAAAGCCCGATGTAACGCGCCCCAAGTCTGATAGTATGGTTTCCGCACCCAACGCGCGCGCTAGCGCGTTTGGCGAATGTGGAACCATCGTTGGTGATTTGTCCCCACGAGGCGCAAGTTTGCCTGCGTACCACATCATCATCAAAAGAGGTGTTTTGGGCGCTATTGTAAATATGACATCCTGCGATGTACGCCGTAATAAGTTATCCAACACTTGGGTCAGGTCACGCTGAGAATAATAAATTAGGCTATCCATAGCGAGCACATAGTCAAAGCTGCCCAGCGCAGTATTATTCATATCCCCTGCTACAAATTCAATTTGATTATGAAGGGATGAAGGGATCCGCCGCTGTGCGATCTCAATCAATGACGGACTGATATCAATTGCGGTGACTTTTGCGCCCCGCTCAGCAAGCGCTTGACTTACTTGACCAACACCACAGCCGGCATCCAGAACCCGCGCACCATCCAGGTTATTTGGAAGCTGTGACAACAATTTCGCACGCATCTGGTCACGACCAGCACGAACAGTCTGACGAATGCGAGAAACAGGAGCGTCAGAGGTTAATCGCTCCCATGTTTGTGTCGCGGTTTTGTCAAAGTATGTTTCTACGCGTGAAAGAGTTTGATTATAGCTCATCAATCAAACCCCAGTAATTCGAAAATATCACGATCCTCTAGCGGTGCTGGCGCCAAAGGCTCGGTACCATTCCAAAGAGTTTCTGCCAGTTTGATGTATTCTGCCTGAACAATGGCCACATCCTCGTCCATGTCCATTTCAAACAGTGTTTTCTTTTTCAATCGGGACCGACGGATCACATCAACATCTGGCATGTGGGCAATCCGGTTAAACCCGACTGTTTCACAATATCGATCAACTTCATCCGTTGCTTTTGATCTGTTCGCCACACATCCAGCAAGGCGTACTTTGTAGTTATTTGATTTGGCCTGAACAGCGGCAATAATCCGGTTCATCGCATAAATACTGTCAAAATCATTCGCCGTGACAATCAGCGCGCGATCTGCATGTTGCAAAGGTGCGGCAAAACCACCACAAACAACATCCCCAAGTACATCAAAAATAACGACATCTGTTTCATCCAGAAGATGATGTTGTTTCAATAATTTAACGGTTTGCCCCACGACGTAGCCACCGCACCCGGTGCCCGCAGGTGGGCCTCCAGCCTCAACACATTTGACGCCGTTGAAACCCTCAAAAACAAAGTCTTCGGGACGCAGTTCTTCTGCGTGAAAATCAACTTCTTTCAGGATATCAATAACCGTTGGAACCAATGACCCTGTGAGCGTAAAGGTACTGTCATGTTTAGGGTCGCACCCAATTTGCAGCACCCGTTTTCCCAACTTAGAAAATGCGGCTGACAAATTGGAACTAGTCGTAGACTTGCCAATTCCACCTTTACCATAAACGGAAAAGACCTTGGCCCCTTCTATCTTCATTTCCGGATCTTGGTGAACTTGGACCGAGCCCTCACCATCCAAACCGCTCAGACGCGGGATTGTTTTATCTAGTGGCGCCATGGCTTATGCCCCTTTTTTGTGGGTTCTGAGTAATCATTGTGCTGCAATCCCTTCCATACGATCTTCAAGAGCATCTGCTGCATTTTGAAGAGCTTCGATTGTTTCAGGATCGGGTGACCAATATTGACGGTCAGTCGCCTCAAGCAGGCGATTTGCCATCCGTGAACTTGCGGTTGGATTTAATGCCGCAAGACGTTCGCGCATGTCATCATCCAAAACGAATGTTTCACTAATGCGCTGATAGACCCACGGGTCTACCTGACCTGTGGTAGCTGACCAGCCCAGCGTATTAGTGACGTGTGCCTCTAGTTGACGCACACCTTCTGCACCATGTTCCAATAGTGCTTCGTAAAACTTGGGGTTCAGCGACCGTGACCGCGTTTCAAGCGCAACCTGATCTGCTAGGGTGCGGACTTTTCCTGCACCTTTCGTATGATCCGAGATATATACGGCAACTTCGCCTTCATCGCGCGCACGATTTACAGCGCGTGTTATGCCACCTAAGGTATCGAAGTAGTGATCAACTGTGGTGATCCCAAGTTCCACACTTTCCAAATTTTGATAAGCTAATTCAACTTTAGATAGCATATCCTTTAATAGTTTTTGGTTATGAATTGGTTTTCCATTGCGCCCGTATGCAAAACTTTTGCGGGCTTCATATGCATCTGCCAGTTCATCTTCTGATTCAAAAACAGAGCTATCCACCATCTGGTTCACATTAGAACCATAGGCCCCTTCCGCGTTTGAAAAAATCCGGAGTGCGGCAGTTTCAATGTCTTCGCCTGTCTTTTCTATATGTGCAAGAACATTAGCGCGTACGAAATTCTGCGCAGGATCCTCTTCTGCCGTTGCAGCTTTGTAAGCAGCTTCTGCCAACATCCGCGTTTGCAGCGGTAAAAGATCTCTGAAAATACCAGACAATGTCATGATCACATCAATCCGCGGACGGCCTAATTCAGAAATGGGTATAAGGTCTGCACCTGACAAACGCCCAAAACTGTCAAAACGTGGCTTGGCACCGATCAATGCAAGTGCCTGAGCAATTTGGGCACCGTCAGATTTGATATTGTCAGACCCCCATAAAACAAGAGCAACTGTTTTTGGCAAACTCGTATGTTTGTCTAATAACATCTGCGCCTGATCTGCACCCTGACGACATGCGAACGCAGTCGGCATGCGGAAGGGATCAAAGGCATGAATGTTGCGGCCAGTTGGCAAAATATCGGTAGACCGCACAATGTCGCCACCCGCAACAGGTGGTGTAAATCCGCCATCAAGCGCATTCAAAATGGCGGTGACTTCCTGATTATGGGCTAATTTTTCAAACAAATCTGCTTTGTTTTCAGGCGCCAAATTTTCAACGACATCAACGTAGGCTTGGCGTTGATCACTGGACAATGAACGTCCAACAACATGCAAGCCTTCTGGAACCAGTGCATCTTCTGTTTCCAACAGTTTAATCCAAAGATTGTCTAGATTAGTTTCCGCAAAATCAACTGAATCGGCCTGTTCATGGATCAACGTTTCCAATTCATTCCGAAGGGGATCATCCGATGACATTTCGCGCCACCTGACCAAGCTATCCTTCAGGTCCAATAAACCTTTATAAAGCCCCGCAGCCGCAACGGGCGGCGTAAGATGCGTGATCGTGATTGCATTACTACGACGTTTTGCAAGACTGGCTTCAGATGGGTTATTACAGGCGTATAGGTACACATTTGGCAAATCACCGATAAGACGATCAGGCCAATCGGCACCATTCACACCCACCTGTTTGCCCGGCATAAATTCCAGCGCACCATGCATACCAAAATGCAGCACGACATCCGCATCAAAATCGCGTTTTAGCCATTGATAGAAAGTTGAAAAAGCATGTGTCGGCGCAAAGCCACCTTCAAACAACAGGCGCATTGGATCGCCTTCGTATCCAAACGTTGGTTGCACCCCAACAAAAACATTTCCAAACTGCTTGCCTAAAACTAAAACAGAGCTTCCATCGGATTGCACTTTGCCCGGTGCAGGCCCCCACTGGTCCTCTACATCAGAAAGCCATGGTGTATTTTTCACAATCCAATCAGCGCTGACCCGCGTGTGCACATTAGCATCTTGACCAAAGGAAGAAGCATTCCCCTGCAATACCATTTGACGCAATTCATCAACAGTTGCGGGCACCTCTAGCTCATAACCAGAAGACGCCATCGCATTCATCGTATTATGAAGCGAACTAAACACATCCAAATACGCCGCAGTACCTGCCGCACCTGCATTTGGGGGAAATCCAAATAAAACGACGGCAACTTTGCGCGTAGATCGTTCTGATTTCTTCAACAGTAGCAATTTGCGGGTTCGATCAACAAGCGCTTCAATCCGTTCATAACACGGCGCCATCGCGCGTTTTTCCTGCGCAACACATTTAAAATGGCATCCATCACAGCTGCCATCCTCGCCATGACGTCCTGCAAAAACCGTTGGATTGGTAGCACCATCCAATTCCGGCAAGGCAATCAACATCGTTGTTTCAATAGGGCCTAAACCACCACGTGAATTTGACCATTGGGATAGGGTTTGGAATTCAAGCGGATGCGCGGCGATATATGGAATATCCAAGTTTTTCAGCGTTTCAACCGCAGCATCTGTATTGTTATAGGCCGGCCCACCGACCAACGAAAATCCAGACAATGACACCATCGCATCAATATTTGCAATGCCATGTTCATGGAAAAATGCGTCAATTGCAGGTCGACCATCTAAGCCGCCAGCGAACGCAGGCACGACCTGAATATTCTTCTTTTCGAACTCTCGAATGACAGCATCGTAATGTGCGGTATCACCACTTAGCACGTAAGAGCGCATCAACAACAAACCAACGCGCCCAACTGGATTATCGATGGTTGGCAGCGCATCTGGCTCAACAGTGATGCGTTCATGCAGGTCGGGATGGTATAAACCAACGTCTGGATATTCAATCGGTGATGGAACAGTTCCACCGCGCCATTCAGTGATGCCAGAATATCGCGAGATCAAGAAGCGTAGCATCGCTTCGATATTCTCATCAGTACCACCCAACCAATATTGCATGCATAAGAACCACGCACGCAAATCCTGTGCTTTACCAGGGATGTATTTTAGAATCTTGGGCAGGCGGCGCAGCATCCGCATCTTTTTTTCGCCCGTCTCAGTTGACGGTTTTGACGACCCACGCAGGCGTTTTAGCAAGGCCATTGTCCCACTTTCGGGGGTCTGCATATCAAGAGAGCCCATGCGCGTTTGTTTCACCAAAGCTGCATCGCATATGATCCCAACAACAGCATCACATTGGTCACGACGCGCCTCGATAACTGGGAGCAGCGGCTTTACATGCTCTTCCAGAAATAACAGGTTTGCGACTATTAAATCTGCCTTCTCGATCGCGTTTTTTGCTTTTGCAAATTCTTCTGGATGATCCGACCAAGTTGCAGCCGCAAAAATATCGACTTCCAACCCTGGAAAATCGACGTTCATATTCGCCAGCGCCCTTTCGCATGGGCGCGCATTGTGCGAATCCAATGTCACAATCGCGATGCGATATGGTGTGATATGAACTGGATTATCGCGCATAATGGGCCTTGGCCTCATATAGCGTTTCTATTGAAATCTGCGCTACGCCGCGATCTGTGGCGTATTGTTCAGTATTTCGGCGCGCCTTACCGCGCACAAAAAATGGAATTTTGCGCAACTCTTTTTCAGCGTCACTTAACCAAACAATATGCTCACCATCAGTCGTCGCATTAGCCGGTGCAGCCTGTTCCACGAGCTCTTGATTTGGAGAATGTGCAGCATGGTGGCTGGGGCCTGCATTGTCAGAAAATTCAAAATCTTCGCGGAACATTGTTAGAAGATGTTCTTCTAATCCCATGACAAGGGGATGGACCCAGGTATCAAATATCACATTGGCGCCCTCTGCGCCCATTTGCGGTGAATACCGTGCTGGAAAATCCTGAACATGAACTGGTGCAGAAATAACCGCGCAAGGAATACCTAACCGCTTTCCGATATGGCGCTCCATTTGGGTACCAAGGATGAGTTCGGGCGAGAGGTCTGCAATAGCAGATTCCACCTCGAGATAATCTTCGGTAATCAGTGCATTCAAACCAAGTTCTTTGGCCATGGCGCGCACGGGTCGTGCCATTTCGCGATTGTAACAGCCAATGCCAACGACATCGAAACCAATTTCTTCTTTCGCGATCCGAGCAGCGGTCATGACATGCGATCCATCACCAAAGACGAACACGCGTTTTCCCGTCAAATAAGTGCTATCCACTGAGGCAGAGTACCAGGGCAGACGAGAGTCCAATGGACGTTCGCCGCGCGCGCGGCCGATAAGTTCCAACACCTCATCCACAAATTCATTAGTAGCAGAAACCCCAATCGGAATTGTCTTGGTAAAGGGTAATCCCAGCGTACGCTCCATATGACGGCATGCGGTTTCACCTGTTTCAGGATACATAAGTACGTTAAAATGCGCCCGACCAAGGTGCGCAATATCATTGGGCGTTGCATGCATAGGGGCGCACACATTCACTTGAACACCAAGCTCATTTAACAATTTGGTGATTTCAACAATATCGTCACGATGTCTGAAACCCAGAGCCGTTGGACCGATCAAATTACACGTAATTTCCGACGAACGTTCGATGGGGTGCGCAAGTTTGCGAACAATTTGATAGAATGTCTCATCAGCACCGAAATTTTCTTTACGCTGATAACTGGGCAGCTCTAAGGCGACAACAGGAACCGGCAAACCAAGCGCCTCAGCCAAACCGCCGGGATCATCCTGAATCAATTCAGCAGTACAGGACGCACCAACCAACAATAAATCTGGCTTAAACCGCTCATAAGCCTCAAGGCAGGCATCCTTAAATAAGGTTGCCGTATCCGACCCCAAGTCGCGCGCCTGAAACGTTGTGTAAGTTACAGGTGGCCTATGGTTGCGGCGTTCAATCATTGTAAATAACAAATCCGCGTAGGTATCACCCTGCGGAGCATGCAGAACCAAATGAACTTTTTTCATACCCGTGGCGACACGGATGGCACCAACATGCGGCGGGCCTTCATATGTCCAAACTGACAACTTCACGACGCGCCCCCAACTTTTAATAAATCAGAACGCACAATGGGCCGGGCAAACAATCCAGCAAGATCAGCGGCCTGTTCATAAAAATGGATTGGGCTAAAGACCAATTCGATCGCCCATTTCGTTGAGAGGCCTTGCGCTTCAAGCGGATTGGCCAAGCCAAGACCACACACCGTCAAATCGGGATTACAAGCAGATACCCTATCAAGTTGTTTTTCAACATCTTGGCCTTCGGAAATCACAGCGTCATGTTCGATCAATTTTAAATCTTCGCCGACTAAAGCGCGGTGAATGTAAGGGCTTCCAACTTCGGTTAATGACATTCCACATTCGTCCCGAAGAAAGCGCGCCAGTGGCACCTCAAGTTGGCTGTCCGGGAAAAAGAATATACTGCGGCCAGAGAGGGTTTCAGAAACCTGAGCGATTGCCCGTTCTGCACGCGCCTTGGGACCCGATGTGGCAGCGTCGAATTTTTCCTGAGCAACCTCAAACCGCTGGGCAATAGCGGACAGCCATTCGGTTGTTCCATTTGCGCCAAACGGAAAAGGAGCATGAATTGGTTTTGCGCCGCGACGAAGCATTTCATCATAGGCGGCACCCAAGAAGGGCTGCGCACAAATAAAATGCGTATTTTCTCCGACGCCAGCAAATGTCCCTGCAGTTTGCTGAGGCAAGACAAGCACGTCTTCGATACCCATGTCACGCAACAACCGCAACATCTGGTCCTGCACAACATCGGGCAATGCACCCAGTACAGCAAGTTGCGTTTTTTCATCTGATGGCAGATCGCGAATCACTGCCTCTAGGCAGGCATCTTCACC
>CAXABH010000002.1:0-20173 GCA_963966925.1 uncultured Rhodobacterales bacterium | reverse complement strand
GGACCAAGCACAACTGGGGTTTGATTTTTAATGGCTAAAATGCGTAAAAAATCTGACCTTCCCAGCAAAGTATGCGCCTGCTGTGGTCTTCCATTTACATGGCGAAAAAAATGGGAAAAAACATGGGATCAGGTGCGTTTTTGTTCACAAAGATGCAGGTCACAGAAAAATTCCAATGCTTTTCATGAAAAAACTGAAAAACCTTCTCGATAATTGGTTAGCAAAGTTTACCAATCATGTTGCTGATAGGAAACTTCGGTTCTATATAGGACACACACTTACTTCAGAATTGGGAGAACGCCATGTCGGAACGCATCGAGCTAAATGGTTTGAACGTCGCAGTTGAACTTCAACATTTTATCGAAACACAGGCGCTTCCGGGGACAGGCGTTGATCCTAGTGCATTTTGGTCAGGTTTGGCCGATATCGTAACAAAACTGGGTCCAAAAAATGCAGCCTTGCTGAAAAAACGGGATGATTTGCAGGCGCAGATTGATGCATGGCACATTGAACGTCGTGGCGCGGAACACAAACCTGCGCAATACGAACAGTTTTTGCGCGATATTGGATATTTGGTTGAAGAAGGCGAGGCATTTCAAATTGATACTGCGAATGTCGATCCAGAAATTGCACTGACACCGGGGCCACAATTGGTGGTGCCCATCACAAATGCGCGCTTTGCGCTGAATGCGGTGAATGCGCGTTGGGGCAGCCTTTATGATTGCTTCTACGGAACAGATGCAATGGGCACCTTGCCGCCTGCGGGTGGTTATGATCGTGGGCATGGTGCGCGTGTTGTTGCACGTTCGCGTGTGTTTCTGGATGAAACATTCCCCATTCAGGGCACAAGCCATGCAGATGTGCGCCGCTATTATGTACACGAAGGTCAGCTGTTGGTGGATGACATGCCGTTGGTGCAACCTGAAAAATTCGTGGGCTATACTGGCAATGCCAAAGCACCCGATACAGTTTTGTTGAAAAACAATGGCCTGCATGTTAAGTTGATTTTTGATCGTGCACACGCGATTGGCGCACGTGATCAGGCAGGATTGGCCGATGTGGTGATGGAAAGCGCGCTTTCCGTGATCATGGACTTGGAGGATTCTGTGGCATGCGTGGATGCTGCTGATAAGGTTGAGGCCTATGCAAATTGGCTAGGGTTGATGAAGGGTGACTTGTCATCAACCTTCATGAAGGGCGGCACCAAGATGACGCGCGTGTTGAGCGCCGATCAGGAATTCACCCTGCCAAATGGTGATGCAACCATGACCCTAAAAGGGCGCGCGGTTTTGTGGATCAGAAACGTTGGCCATTTGATGACAACACCTGCTGTTTTAGATGCTGATGGTGGCGAAATTTTTGAAGGATTGCTGGATGCATTGGTATCGGTCGCAATTGCAATGCATGATTTGCAAAACGACACAGGCAATTCCGCACATGGATCCGTTTATGTTGTTAAACCGAAAATGCACGGCCCAGAGGAGGTCGCATTTACCAATGAAATCTTTAACCATGTTGAGGATATCCTAGGCCTGCCGCGCCACACTGTCAAAATTGGCATCATGGATGAAGAGCGTCGCACGACTGTGAACCTAAAAGAGTGCATTCGCGCCGCAAAATCACGGGTTGCCTTTATCAACACGGGCTTTCTGGATCGCACTGGGGACGAAATCCACACAAGTATGGAGGCAGGCCCATTTAGCCGCAAAGATTTTATCAAACGCAAAGCATGGATCGGGGCCTATGAAAACTTGAATGTCGATGTCGGTTTAGAATGTGGTTTGCAGGGGCGTGCACAAATCGGCAAGGGCATGTGGGCAATGCCCGATGCGATGGCCGCGATGATTGAACAAAAGATTGATCATCCCAAATCCGGTGCAAACTGTGCTTGGGTACCCAGCCCAACGGCTGCGACGCTGCATGCCTTGCACTATCACAAAATTGACGTGATCGCCGTGCAGGACAAAATCAAGACAGGCGGTCGCCGTGCGCATGTGAATGCCGTGTTGGATATTCCATTAGCTGCGTTCAAAAAATGGAGCGAGGCGCAAATCATGCGCGAGGTTGAAAACAACGCCCAAGGTATTTTGGGATATGTCGTGCGTTGGATTGATCAGGGGATTGGATGTTCCAAAGTTCCAGATATTAACAACATCGGCTTGATGGAAGACCGCGCAACCTGTCGTATTTCCGCGCAGCACATCGCAAACTGGCTGCACCATGACATCGTGTCCCATGATCAGGTGATGAGCGCGATGAAAAAAATGGCTGCAGTGGTGGATGAACAAAACGCAGGCGATGCTGCGTATCGCCCTATGGCGCCAAGTTTTGACAGCATCGCATTTCAGGCGGCCTGTGATTTGGTGTTTGAGGGACGTGTTCAGCCATCGGGCTACACCGAACCAGTTCTGCACCAACGCCGTCTTGAGTTAAAGGCACAGGGCGCATAAACTTTTCGCACGCGCACCATTGTCATTCTTTTCTGCCCGTTATTATATCAGGGCAGAAAAGAGGAATCTCATGAAACGTCCTGTCGTTGGTGTTGTTGGAAATCAGTATATGATCAATGATCAGTACCCGGTGCACGCAGCCGGTCGCATGACCACATGGGCGGTGTCCCATGTGTCAGACTGTTCACCACTGATCGTGCCAACAGATCCCGAAATCACCTCGGTTCAGGAATTGATTGAAATTTGTGATGGGTTTGTGTTTACGGGTGGGCGTCCAAATGTGCACCCAGACGAATACGGCGAAGTTGCAACACAAGCGCATGGTGATTTTGATCGTGGGCGTGACGCGATTGCCTTGGGTATCATTCGGGCCTGCGTGGAACGTGGGCAGCCGATCTTTGGGATATGTCGCGGTTTCCAAGAAGTGGCTGTTGCAATGGGGTCAACCCTGCACCCAGAAATCCGCGATTTGCCCGGACGTGACAACCATCGCATGCCCCCCGATGGCACGATGGAGGAAAAATTTGCACTGCGTCATGTTGTGAAGGTCAGCGAAAATGGACCCTTTCACAATGTGTTTGGCGCGACCGATGTGTTGACAAATACGCTACATGGTCAGGGGATTGATCGCGCCGGTGATCGCATCGTCATTGATGGCCACGCCCCTGATGGCACGCCCGAGGCGATTTATGTCAAGGACGCGCCTGGGTTCACATTGTCGGTACAGTGGCATCCAGAATGGAATGCGGATCAGGATCCTGTATCACGCCCACTGTTTCAGGCATTTGGTCAGGCGGCCTATGCGTATGCCAAGGCACGTTCTGCCTAATCCAACCGCATCAGGTGGCGGATCAGCGTGACGCCACGCACAACATGCTCTTCCTTTTCAACTGCGACCCATCCCCGTTTTTCAAAAAACGGTTGTGCAATTAGGCTGGCGTGTACCGTTTTCGGGGGTGCGGAGACTGTGTTTAATAAACGATTGTAAAGTGCCCCTGCGACCCCCTGGCGATGCCAATCGGGATGCACGAACGCCATCGAAATGTGCTGATCTGCGGTCATGCTTATGAACCCAATCACCTTGCCTTGGGCCTCGGCAATAACGCAGGTTTCATCTGACAAATAGGTCAGTGGATCGGGGATTTTCGGGGCCCAAGCATTTCGTTGCTCTTTTGTATACTTTTCGTTTGTGCCGCGCTGAACTGCATAAAAATACACTTCGGCGCAGGCACGTGCGTCATCGTTGTAAAGGCGAATTGAAAAAGTCATGTCACCTTTTTGCGGGTTTTGTATTTTGGGTCATCCCATAGGTTCAAATTGATAACATCACACAATGTGCGCGCAGCATCGCGCACCTGATCACAATCAATATACAGCGGCGTAAATCCAAAACGCATTAAATCGGGCGCACGGAAATCCCCAATGATTTTGCGATCAATCATCGCCTGCATTGCAGCGTAACCATGTTCAAAGTGATAGGACACTTGCGAACCGCGCGCCTTTGGGTCGCTGGGCGAGGCAAGCTTTAACGCAGGGCAGCCTGCACTAACTTCTGCAACAAAGGCCTCGCTTAATTCGATCGAACGTGCCCTGACATCCGCAATATCCACCTGATCCCAAACGTCCAATGCCGCATCCAATGCGACAAGACCCAAAATAGGTGGGGTGCCCACACGCAAACGATCAATGCCATCGCCCGCACGGTAATTCAGTTCGAAATCAAAGGGCGATGCATGTCCCAACCATCCCGACAAAGCAGGGCGAATATCCTCTAGCAAATCTGGTCGAACATAAATAAATGCCGGCGCACCTGGTCCACCGTTTAAATACTTATAGGTGCAGCCAATCGCGAAATCGACATTCGCGCCTGTTAAATCCACATCAACCGCGCCTGCCGAATGCGCCAAGTCCCACACCGTGATGGCACCACAGGCATGGGCGCGTTTTGTGATGGCCTGCATGTCGTGGCGACGTCCTGTGCGATAATCAATTTCCGTGATCAGGGTTACGGCCACGTCATCTGTTATGGCGTCATAAACATCCTCGGGCGCAACGACACGTAATTCATAATCGCGTTCCAGTGATTTTATCAATCCTTCGGCCATGTACAGATCCGTTGGGAAATTACCTGTATCAGATAAAATCACCCGTCGATCTGGGCGTAATTCCAGCGCAGAAGATAGCGCCTGATAGACTTTGATCGATAGGGTGTCACCCATCACGATGCTACCAGTTGCGGCCCCCAGTATTCGCGCAATTCTGTCACCGACGCGGCGTGGCATCTCCATCCAGCCTGCATTGTTCCAGCCTGTGATCAACATCTCGCCCCATTGATCCGTCATGGACGTACCAACGCGATCCTTGGCCGCATGGGGTAGGGGCCCGAGCGAGTTTCCATCAAGGTAAATCATGCCTTGGGGTAGATAAAATTGCGATTTCGTCCACTGAAAATTTGTCATACCTGACCTCCTGCAATTTCAAGGGTTTGTCCGTTGACGGACGTAGAATTAGGATGGCACAGCCATAGTGCAGATTGCGCAACTTCATCAACATGAATTAACCGCCCATGTTGGTTTGCGGATGTCATAAGGGCAAGGGCTGCTTCCTCGCTTATTCCCGCGCGGGCTTTTATGCTTGTCACATTGCGCGCGATAATGTCGGTATCCACGTAGCCTGGACAAATCGCATTAAAGGTTGTGCTGCTGCCCATATATTCGTCGGCGTAACTTCGGATCAAACCGATGACCCCGTGTTTAGAGGCCGAATATGCTCCGGCTCCTTTTAATCCGCGCAGGCCCGCAATGGATGAAACAGCGATCACGCGGCCCCACTCTGTTTCAGACATGGATTTCATGCATTCACGGATCGTTACGAAGCACCCATCCAAATTCGTGGTCATAATTTTTCGCCAAAACGCCAAATCAGTTTTTTGCAGTGTCTTGCCCTCGGCAATGCCTGCATTTGCAATGCAGATTTGGATTGGCCCGCGCGCGGCGACTGCTTGGGCGATTGTTTCAATTTGTGCGGCCTCATCCGTCACATCCATGGCCATTGCATGAATACGTCCGCCTGCAACTTTGTCCAACACCTCTTGTCTGCGACCTGTAATGGTAACCTCTGCCCCCTCTGCAGCAAGGGCGCGCGCGATGGCCAATCCAATTCCGGTTCCGCCCCCAGTCACAAATGCGTGTTTTCCAGTGTGTTGCATTCCAAGACTCCTTGTGGTTGATTTCGACATTACTTGTGTTTCTGGTGCGCACAAGTAATTACGTAACGGATTGAAAAAGATATTCACAAAAATGAATTTATGTGTAGGATGCGTCCACCTAAGGAGATTACCCATGAAAAACGCACTAGCGATTTTGGTGTCTGTCGTTGCAAGCATGAGCACCGCGAGCGAAGATATTGCGGATCAATATCCACAGTCTGAATTGTATTCTAAACCAGTAGAAGTGATCCCACATGTGTTTTCGGCAATTGGGGCAACTGCGCCGCCGACATATGAAAATTCGGGGCATAATAACAACCTGTCATTTGTTGTTACGGATGATGGTGTTGTCGTTGTAAATGGCGGTGCATCTGCGCGCCTTGCGGCGGCTCTGCATCAGGAAATCCAAGCTGTTACAGATCAACCAGTGAAGTTGGTTGTGAATGAAAACGGTCAGGGCCATGCAATGTTGGGCAATTCCTATTGGGCGGATTTGGGTGTTGATATCATCGCACATGAAGAGGCGATTGAAGAAGTCGAACACAATGGCGATTTCATTTTGCAGGGCATGCAGCGATATAATCGTGATAAGGCCGAGGGGACGCGTGTGGTTCCCGCAAACATCAGCTTTTCTGACAGTTACACCTATGAATTAGGCGGAGTGACGTTTGAAATTCTGCATTTGGGACCTGCGCATGGACCCGGGGATACCCAAGTGTGGATCCCGCAATGGTCCATGATGATTGCAGGTGACATTGCATTTCACGAACGTATGCTGCCAATTTTTGAGGATACCTGCACCAGCTGTTGGATAGAAACCTGGGAAGAGGCCTTTGTTCCGTTACAGCCAACCTATGTCATTCCTGGCCATGGTCATCCCACAAACTTGGCCCAAGTGCATCGCTTTACATACGAATACTTGGTCGATTTGCGCGAAAAAGTTGGTGCGCATTTGGATGAGGGCGGTGATTTGGCTGAGGCCTATTACGTCGATCAGGACCGTTGGAAGGTTCTGGACACTTTCGAAGAATTAGCTACAAAAAATGCAGGCCGGGTCTATGCAGAAATGGAGTTTGAATAATGACAAAACTTCTGCGCGTTGCTGCATTTGCCCTTGTGTGTTTGGGGGCGCCAGTATTGGCAAATGATCTATCGGATGAAATCACAGGTTACATGGATTTCGCCACCTATGATTCTGGGATCATTGTGCCCGAGCAATTGACACAAGACGTGTTTGAGGCCGCCATATTCATCGATACACGCGACAGCGAACAATTCGATGTGGCAACAATCCCTGGCGCATCCCACATAGAGTGGCGCGAAGTTCCAGGACGTTTGGATGAAATTCCCGATAGTGGCATGGTTATTCTATTTTGTAACACGGGCAGCTTATCCGCACAGGCTGTGTTTGCAGCGCGTTTATTGGGGCATGAAAACGTTTTGGTGTTGCAAACCGGTATGCAGGGTTGGTTGCAAAACGCGGCTTACAAACCGTAATGATTACACGTCGGCTGCATACCCCGCCTTTATTTTGGGCGATGGCTTTTGCAGGGGGCATTGTTTTGGTGCGGTATGTGGGCATGTTATTGACCGCATTTTGGGTGCGCGTCTGTTATGCATCGGGTTCAATGGGGGCAAATATGGTGTCCAAATGGACGCGCAGTGCAGTTTATCTTTGTCAAACAGTGGTCTTGTTGGGATTTATTTGGTTTTGGCGCGCTGTGTTATCGCTAGCATTCTTGCCAATCTTTATCCTGGCTATAGATACTAGGTTTATCGCACCGAAAAAGGATCGACTTCGGCGCACATTTAGATCGTATTTTGAGCGGTATATGCGCAACACACGGCGCTGGATTTAGAGATTGCGACATTTTTTGCACTCGTAACGTCAGCACGTTTCGGGTTTGTTGCGTATAGGAAACTAACCAAGGTGCCCACATGGGCGCAAAAGAAGAAGGACGGAAACGTTGAAAATCGGAACACCTAAAGAAGTGTTCGAAGGCGAAGCAAGGGTCGCAATGACCCCTGACAGCGCACTTCAGCTTCAAAAGCTTGGTCACGAGTGCTACGTCGAAAGCGGCGCTGGCGCGATGGCTGGCCTTTCGGATGCTGCATATGAAAATGCAGGCGTAAAGGTTGTGAAAACGGCGGCAGCACTCTGGAAAGAAGTGGATATCGTAGCCAAGGTTCGCCCTCCAAACGATACCGAAGCCAAGCGGATGCAAAAGGGACAGACCCTGATTTCGTTCTTCTATCCTGCACAGAATGAAGAGCAGATGGCGCTATTGGCCAAAAAAGGATCAACAGTGATTGCGATGGACATGGTTCCACGTATTTCGCGTGCGCAAAAAATGGACGCTTTGTCGTCGATGGCGAATATCGCAGGTTACCGGGCTGTGATCGAAGCGGGGAACAACTTTGGCCGTTTCTTCACAGGTCAGGTTACTGCTGCGGGTAAAATGCCACCTGCCAAGGTTTTGGTTGTAGGCGCTGGGGTTGCGGGTCTGGCTGCGATCGGCACCTCTGTATCTTTGGGTGCTGTAACCTATGCATTTGACGTTCGCCCAGAAGTGGCTGAACAAGTTGAATCAATGGGCGCGGAATTCGTCTATCTCGATTTCGAAGAACAACAACAAGACGGCGCTACAACAGGTGGCTATGCCGCCGTGTCCAGCCCAGAGTTCCGCGAAGCGCAATTGGCAAAATTCCGTGAATTGGCGCCTGAGGTTGATATCGTCATCACCACGGCATTGATCCCAGGACGCGATGCGCCGAAACTATGGCTTGCGGATATGATCGCGGCGATGAAGCCGGGTTCAGTCATCGTTGACCTTGCCGCAGAACGCGGTGGGAACGCCGAAGGGACAGTGATGGACGAAAAAGTTGTCACAGACAACGGCGTTACAATTGTTGGTTACACGGATTTCCCAAGCCGTATGGCATCACAGGCATCCTCGCTTTATGCGACAAATATCCGTCACATGATGACAGATTTGACACCGGAAAAGGATGGTGCAGTCAACCATAACATGGAAGACGACGTGATCCGTGGTGCAACTGTGACACACGAGGGTGACGTGACATTCCCACCACCCCCACCAAAAATTCAGGCGATTGCGGCCAAGCCGCAAGAAAAACCAAAAGAACTGACACCCGAAGAAAAACGCGAACAAGAAGTCGCCGCCTTTAAAGCGGCTACAAAGCAACAGGTCACGTTGCTGACCGTTGGTGGTTTGCTGACCCTTGGTCTGGGCCTTATTGCGCCAGCCAGCTTTATGCAGCACTTCATCGTGTTTGTTCTGTCTGTGTTTATCGGTTTCCAAGTCATTTGGAACGTATCGCATTCATTGCACACACCATTGATGGCGGTCACGAATGCGATTTCATCGATCATCATTTTGGGTGCGTTGATGCAAATTGGGTCAGGTTCGATGCTGGTCATCATCTTGGCTGCGGTCTCGGTGTTCATGGCGGGTATCAACATTTTTGGTGGTTTCCTCGTTACGCGTCGCATGCTTGCGATGTTCCAGAAATCTTAATTGGGGGGTGAACTGATGGAATTTGGATTTACCACAGCGGCCTACGTTGTTGCCGCGGTTCTGTTCATCCTATCACTAGGTGGACTATCTGGCCAAGAAAGCGCGAAACGCGCCGTTTGGTATGGAATTGTAGGTATGGCCCTGGCCGTATTTGCAACATTGACTGGACCTGGTGCAGGGCTTTGGATGTTATCAGTCGTCTTGATCGCGGCAGGTGGCATTATCGGCTATATGCTAGCGTCCAAGGTTGAAATGACGCAAATGCCAGAACTGGTGGCGGGCATGCACGCGTTGGTTGGTTTGGCGGCCGTTTTTGTGGGCTACAACGCGCACATCGAAATCGTGCGTGTCATGGCCATGGATGACACTGCGCGCAAAGCGTTGGAAGGTTTTGCAGCATTGATTGCCAAAAAATCCTCGGTCGAAATTTCGATCCTACGTGTCGAATTGTTCTTGGGTGTCTTTATCGGCGCAATCACATTTACCGGATCGGTTATTGCCTATGGCAAGCTGTCTGGGCGTGTCACATCAGCGGCAACCAAGTTGCCCGGTGGTCATATGTTGAACGCGGCGGCGGCTATTATTTCAGTGGTGACATTGATCATGTACATGAATTCTGGCGGTATGTTGCCGCTTGCGATCATGACGGTTGCGGCACTGTTCATCGGGTACCATTTGATCATGGGGATCGGTGGTGCGGATATGCCTGTTGTTGTTTCAATGTTGAACAGCTACTCAGGTTGGGCCGCGGCTGCGATCGGCTTTAGCCTTGGCAACGATTTGTTGATCGTTGTTGGTGCGCTTGTTGGTTCATCTGGTGCGATCCTGTCCTATATCATGTGTAAGGCGATGAACCGCTCGTTCGTTTCTGTGATCCTTGGTGGATTTGGTGGCGCAGCAGGCCCTGCAATGGCAGTTGAAGGCGAACAAATCGCAATCGAGGCAGATGCTGTTGCTGCCGCATTGAACGATGCCGATAGCGTTGTCATCATTCCGGGGTATGGTATGGCCGTTGCCCAAGCACAGCAAGCCGTGTCAGAATTGACCAAGCGTTTGCGCGCCAAAGGCAAAAATGTACGCTTTGCGATCCACCCAGTTGCTGGTCGTTTGCCAGGCCACATGAATGTTCTATTGGCCGAAGCAAAAGTGCCCTATGACATCGTGTTGGAAATGGATGAAATCAACGATGATTTCCCAGAAACAGACGTATCCATCGTCATCGGGTCAAACGATATCGTGAACCCAGCTGCCCAAGAAGATCCAAACAGCCCAATCGCGGGTATGCCGGTTTTGGAATGCTGGAAATCAAAGCAGGTGTTCGTGTCAAAACGTGGTCAGGGGACAGGATACTCTGGTATCGAAAACCCACTGTTCTACAAAGAGAACACGCGCATGTTCTATGGCGATGCCAAGGACAGCTTGAACAAACTGCTGACGATGATCGACTAGAGATCATAGTGATAGACATCGAAACACCCGCCCATCGTGGCGGGTGTTTCCGTTTGGCGTCATTGCATGCGGATGTATTCCACGTCTTATGTTTTTGCGCCCCATTAGCGCTGGACGCGTTTGGGGTGGGGCCCTATTTGTTTGAACAGACTTCTTGAATTGGACAACCTATGTCACTGATTACCGATCATCCAATGCGATATACGCTGGCAAACGAATTACATGCCCGCCCATTCCCATCCTTTCGTGCGCCTGGGGTTGTTGCCTATCTGGCATTGAAACTACCCGAAAACGCCGCAGGGCGGGATCGCGCGCAGGATCGGTTGGACTTGATCGCGTTGCTGGATCGTTACGGTGCAGGCCACCCGAAAGAAGGCGCAACACATTATTTTGGTGATCTGGGGCGGTACAAAATCAAATGGGAACAGCATACAGAATTTGTGACCTATACCGTGTTTTCAGGCGCGCTAAGTGAACGTGCCTTTGATCCTGCGGTCTTTGATGCCTTTCCTGCGGATTGGCTTGCTGGATTGGATGCGGTGCGTGTCACGTCCATTTCCATCCGCGCTGAGCTGCGCGCAGACGAAGATGACATTTCACGAAAGCTGTCGGATTGGTTTGTTTCCGAAAGTGTTGCAGTCAGCCGTGTTTTGGACGACAGCGCGATTGTGGCGGCGGATTTCCGCATTGATGAAGCAGGCCACCAGCGCGTTGCAATTTTCGCCGATAAGGATACGGGTGAACGTCGTTTGGGCCGCATCATTCAGCGGTTATGCGAAATTGAAACCTACAAAAGCCTATCAATGCAAGGGTTCGCAACCGCCCGTCAATTTCAGGGTCGCATGGGCCAAATTGATGCCGAGATTACAGATTTAATGAAATCATTGGCCGAGGCAACGCAACCAGCGGAAACCACACTGGGTGCGGTTTTACGCCATTCTGCAGAATTAGAAAGTTTGGACGCTCAGGTTGCCTTTCGCTTTGGGGCGACATGGGCCTATCAGGCGATTGTAGATCAACGTATCGCCGTATTGCGGGAAGAGCGGTTTAAGGGGCGTCAAACGTTTTACGAATTTATGATGCGCCGCTATGATCCTGCCATGCGAACTGTGAAATCAACAGAAACGCGATTGACAACACTGGTGGATCGGGCACGCCGCGCGGGTGAATTGTTGCGAACCAAGGTGGATGTTGAACGCTCTGCGCAAAACCAAGCCTTGCTGGAAAGCATGGACAAGCGCGCGGATCTTCAACTGCGGCTACAAAAAACAGTTGAGGGCCTGTCAGTTGTGGCAATCAGCTATTACGCGGTATCATTGGTGGGCTATTTGGCCTACCCCTTGGCGGAGATTTTCGGAATGACCAAGGGGTCCTTGACCGCGCTGATTACTCTGCCGGTTGTTGGTGCTGTGTGGTGCCTTGTTCAGCGGATTCGAAAGTCGATGGAATAACATCCACCAAACGGTGTGTGATCACTGCTCCGACTGCGATCGACAAAAGTGCTGTGATTGGCACAATGCCTAGGCTTGGGATACCTGACAGTCCCGCCCCAATTGTGCATCCGCCCGCCAATACGCCGCCAAATCCCATAAGCGACGCACCCGCAGCAAAGCGGCCAAAATGTGCAGGGCCATCAAAGCTTTGCCAAGACAATCGGCCAGAAACTGCAGCGGACAAAAATGCACCTGCAATCACACCACCGATCAGTCCAACACCAAATTTGGCACTGACTGAAGTTGAGGCGAGTGTCCAAAAAATACTATCTGTCCATGGCGACGTAAATGCGATGCTTTCAAAACCAATTGGGTCAAAATCATCATACAGTAGGAACCCAGTTCCAACCCATCCCGCGACAACCAACGCACCTATGATTGCACCACTGAAAAGGCTAATAATACTGGAGCCACTGCGCCAAATAATACCGCCCGTGATTACCGCGATTATGACCAAAGGAAGCGTGCTACCAAAGACGTCGGACAAAGACAGGGCATCAATCGTTGGACCAATGTTACCTGTCGCCGTGCGCAGTGGTGATAAAACGCCCTTAAGTGTGGCATGTGCAACGACTGCAAAGATCAGCAATGCGGTCATCGCGCGTAAATTGCCAGTCGCCCCCAAAACGGTCAGGCGTCCGACACATCCGCGCGTTAAAACCATGCCCGCCCCAAATGCAAGCCCACCAAGTACTATTTGAACAATAGGGAAGTTGCCCATGAAACGATGATCATCAAATGCGATAATGTCCGTAGTCACAAAATAGTGTGTCCCCATTACCGCAACCAAAAGGGCCATGGCCCAGACTCCGGCTGCTTGGGCGCGATCGCTGCCAATCAGTGCGCGACGAAAACAAAACTTCACCTGTTCGCTAAAGACACCAAACAGGACACCCAGCCCAAGCGCAAAATAAAGGCTGGCTTGCACTGCTGTGATCGTCTCAAAACCGAATTCTTCAAACATCTTGCTATCCCATGGATTAGAACGTTTTTCTGAATTGAGGTATATAGCCCCCGTGTTCAATAGGTAATTATGCCGAATTGATGTCTGTAAACGGGATATTGTTCTGCAAGACGCTTACTTAGAAAATATTGTTCCAAGGTGAAGGGTTGGTGTGGAAAAACATTATCAAAAACGCGGTATCCGCATGGATGATAATCTTATTTGCCAAATTGTACGTTTTGAACCGAATTTTTGATCAGCCGCCTGTGTGACTCATATGGCGTGACATTTGTCCCGAGATCGATTGACGAGAGTAGTCAAAATCATGGCCTTTGGGTTTGCGTTCAATCGCGCGGCGGATTGCCGTTTCCAAATGCTGTGGATCGCCTGGATGTTCACGCATAGGTGCGCGCAAATCTGCCATGTCCTCTTGGCCCAGACACATGTATAGTTCCCCAGTACAGGTAAGGCGTACGCGGTTACAACTTTCGCAGAAATTATGGCTCAGCGGGGTGATGAAACCAATTTTTTGTCCTGTTTCTTCGATCCGAACATAGCGCGCGGGACCGCCTGAACGCTCGGCCAGATCGGTCAGCTGATATTGCGTTTGTAATGCGGTGCGCACGTCCTCTAGTGACCAATATTGACCGATCCGGTCCGTTTCACCCATGTCGCCCATGGGCATTACTTCGATCCAGGTTAGGTCCATGTCGCGGCTGGCACACCATTCGGTCATGGTGAACAGTTCGTCTTCGTTAAATCCCTTTAGGGCTACGGCATTGATTTTGACGCGCAGGCCAGCACGCTGTGCTGCGTCCAATCCACGTAACACTTGGGGCAGGCGGCCCCAACGGGTCACGCGTGCAAATTTATCTTCATCCAACGTATCCAACGACACATTGATCCGTCGCATACCCGCCGCGTATAGATCATCAGCAAAACGTTCCAGCTGCGATCCATTGGTCGTCAGCGTCAGCTCCTTTAACGCGCCACTGTCCAAATGACGCGACATGCCGTTGAAAAACGTCATGATGTCGCGCCGTACCAATGGCTCTCCTCCTGTGATGCGCAGTTTTTGCACACCCATCCCAACGAAGGTTGAACACATGCGATCCAATTCTTCTAAGGTTAGCAGCTCTTTCTTTGGCAAGAACTGCATGTTTTCTGACATACAATACACGCAGCGAAAATCGCAGCGGTCAGTGACAGAAACGCGAAGATATGTAATCGCGCGCGCGAATGGGTCAATTAATGGCATAGACATGAATCCACGCTAGAGTCATCTTAGGAGGCTCGCAAGGGCTGTGATGTTATTTTTCACGTAACGGAACGGAATTTTTCATGAACCCTTATTCATTTGGCGCGCGGCCTCTTTTTGGGCAAAGGGCTTTAGATCGGCGCCATACCTTTCCAGAAAATTTTCCGCGCGCATCGCATCATGGCGCGATAGATCCCGCACCCACCATGCAATCGCCTTTTGAATGAACCAATCATGATCTGTGACCAATTGCGCAGCCCAGCCTAAAACGCGCTCTCGCGCCTGAATTTCATGGGGTTTGGGGAAATTTTGTTTGGTGTAGGGCAGGGTGATGACAAACGCCGCGCGGCGTCGCCACATGTGATCGGATGTAATCCATGTTTCCACATGATCCAAACGCGCAGGGTCGGCAACCACCCGTTTTTGCCCCGCCATGCACGCATGATCAGCAATCGCCCAACTGTCAAAATCATCAATCCAGTTTGTTATCAAATCCCAAACCGCCTGATCGGGGCGAATGCGGGCTTGGGTCAATAGTTTTGCCGCCATGACACGACCCTCGAATATATTCGTATCCCACAACCCACGGGCCAATTCGATCCGCTGATCCAAACCCAATGCCCGCCGCCAGTCTTTGCCCAAATCGTTTAGGATTTGATTGTTTGTACCGATGTAAGTGCGATCAATTTTATGATAGGCGGCCTTCCCTTCAATCGTGGTGGGATCGGCCAATTTGCGCAGCTGTTCTAAAGCCTCATCAACTGTCATTTAATTTAAATCCCAATATCTTAATGATTGCATCCTGTCCGCATGCGTTTTTTTAACACGCAGAATGTGGTCATCAAAAGTTATCTTTTATTTCGAAACTCAAGGAGTTTAGAGCGACATTTCATAGGTGATCCAATTGGTGTTTTTTGCGTGTCGTTCGTAAAATCGACGCGCGCGTTCGTTGGTTGCGTGGGTGTCCCAGCGGATGGCGCTGCACCCTTGCGTATGCGCAATTTTACGCAGATGATCCATGATATCGTCGGCAATCCCGCTGCCACGATACGCCTCAGTTACGAACAGATCATCAAGGTACAGGATTTGCGTTGCACGCAGCGCACTTGGTTGCAGACGATAATGCACAAACCCCGCAACCACGTCACGAACGTGAACAATTAAACCTGTTTCTGGATGCGTCGGATCACACAGCCAAGACCAGCTTCGTGCCACCCCTTCAGGTGTTGGGGCAACATGATGCAGATTTGCAAAATCAAAGAACATCTGTTGCCAATCGTGAAAGTGGTTTTCACGAATATTGGTGATAACGGTGTTTGACATTGGTTGCTTTATTCCACCGTCACAGATTTCGCCAAATTCCGTGGTTGATCCACATCTGTCCCTTTGGCAAGCGCGGTGTAATAGGCCAAAAGTTGGGCTGGAACCGCATACAGAATGGGCGCGACCACCTCGTGGATATCGGGCATTTCGATCCCGATCCATATATCGTCCCCCGCATCTTTCAGACCCGCGCCATTGGACAACAGTAACACGCGGCCTTTGCGTGCCATGACTTCTTGGACGTTGGAAATGGATTTGTCGTATAGACTGTCTTTGGGCGCTAAAACAACCACGGGTACCTGATCATCGATTAGGGCAAGGGGTCCGTGTTTTAATTCACCTGATGCATAAGCTTCGGCATGTATATAACTGATTTCTTTTAATTTTAATGCCCCTTCGTGGGCCATTGGATACATTGCCCCACGCCCTAGAAATAGGATATCACGGGCTTGGGCCAATTTATGTGCGGCACGCTCAAACTGATCCTTTTGATCCAGTGCGCGATTGATCAGTGCTGGCAAACTGCGCATATGATGCACAATGATCTCGCACTCGTCCTCTGACTTTGTCCCGCGCTCTGTGGCCGCCTTAATCGCCAATGACAACAACAACGTTAGCTGACAGGTAAATGCCTTGGTCGAGGCGACGCCAATTTCAGCACCTGCCAAAATTGGTAAGGCCAGATCACTTTCCCGCGCGATCGAACTTTCGTCGACATTGACGATAGAAAGAATTTTTGCGGCCTTCCCCTGACAATAGCGCAGCGCTGCAAGTGTATCTGCAGTTTCGCCAGACTGGCTGACAAAAATTGCAAGAGTGCGTTCGGAAATGGGGGGTTCGCGATAGCGAAATTCCGATGCAATATCCACTTCAACTGGGATACGTGCCACCTGTTCAAACCAATATTTTGCGGTAAAACATGCCAAGTAAGCAGTGCCACAGGCCACCATGATGATACGATCAAATTGGGTGAAATCCAAACCTGCATCAGGTAGGGTCACTGTATGCCCATCCGCGCCTAGATAATGTGTGATCGCCTTGCTTATGACACTGGGTTGTTCATGAATTTCTTTGGCCATGAAGTGTTGATAGCCATCTTTGTCATAGCGTCCCGCATCTCCGCGGATTGTGCGGATTTCTCGATTGGCAAGCGCACCATGGGCGTCCCAGATTTGGACAGAGGTGCGCGTTAGAACTGCAAAATCACCTTCGTCCAAATAGGTGATGCGATTTGTCATGGGCGCCAATGCAATTGCGTCAGAGCCTACGAACATTTCATTGTCACCATACCCAATGGCAAGAGGAGAGCCCTTGCGCGCCACGATCAGCAGGTCTTCCTCGCCTTGAAACAAAAAACACAGCGCAAATGCGCCTTCTAGTTTTGCGACCGTTTCGCGTGCGGCCTCAACTGGTGTCATGCCGTTTGCCAGCAGATGATGCGTCAGCATCGCAACAGTTTCTGTATCTGTATCCGTTTCAGGGTGCAGGCCGTGGTTTGCCAATTCTACGCGCAATTCGCGGAAATTTTCGATAATGCCATTGTGGACAACGGCCACTTGTTCCTTTTGATGGGGGTGGGCATTTTTTACGCTGGGCACACCATGCGTTGCCCAACGGGTATGTCCAATGCCCGCTTTTCCAACCAGCGGATCATGCACCAAAACATCGGAAAGTTCGGCCAATTTACCGACGGCGCGGCGGCGGTCCAATGCGCCGTTGTGCGCGGTGGCAATGCCCGCACTGTCATAACCGCGGTATTCCAAACGTTTTAAGGCATCTACCAAAATTGGTGCGGCCTCATGGCTGCCCAGTACTCCTACAATCCCACACATTATGACGTCTCCGAATTTCTTTTGGCTTTACGTTTTCTTAAAATATCAAATAGTTTGACTGCCATGCGCGGTTTGTTGACCTGATCCACACGTGCAATTGCCAGTGCCTCTGCCGCGACATTTTTCGTAATCACAGCCCCCGTTGCGGTCATAGATTTGTCGCCCAATGTGACCGGCGCCACCAGCAATGTGTTCGACCCGACAAAAACATTATCGCCAATCGTGGTCTTATGCTTCATCACCCCATCATAGTTACAGGTGATCGTCCCAGCCCCAATGTTTGACCCGCTGCCAATTTCCGCGTCCCCAACATAGCTTAGGTGATTGACCTTGGATCCTTCACCGATCAGGGCGTTTTTCACCTCGACAAAATTGCCGATGCGCACATCCTCGGATAATTCGGCACCGGGTCGCAGGCGGGCATAGGGCCCAATGATTCCACCACGTGCGACATGACATCCTTCCAGATGTGAAAAGGCGCGAATGGTTGCCCCGCTCTCCACGGTGACACCTGGTGCGAACACGACATTTTGTTCAATCACCGTGTCCCGACCGATCACCGTGTCATAGGCAAAATGTACTGTGTCTGGCGCAAATAGGGTCACGCCGTTTTCCATTGCATCGGCACGCGCGCGGGTTTGAAAGGCGGCTTCAGCCTCGGCCAATTGTTGGCGCGAATTTACGCCCATCGTTTCGGATTCGTCACAAATCACACAGCTTGCGGTTTTGCCGCTGATGCGTGCAATTTCAACGCAATCGGTTAGATAATATTCGCCGGATGCATTCTCATTTCCAGTGGCATCAATCCAATCAAACAAATCTGCCGCACGTGCGGCCATAACCCCACTGTTACACAGCGTTATGGCACGTTCGTCCTCGGTCGCGTCTTTGTATTCGACGATTTTATTCAGGGCATCACCAGTCGTGATCAACCGACCGTAGCGCCCAGGATCAGCTGCATTGAACCCTAAGACCACTAAATCGGCGCTGGCGCGTGCCTCAGCGATATTGGTAATCGTTTGATCGTTGATAAAGGGGGTGTCACCATACAGGACCAGTATATCGCCATCATAATCCCCCAGGACCGATTTAGCCTGCGCAACTGCATGGCCTGTGCCCAATTGCTCTTCTTGTAAAACTACCTGCGAAGCTGGGGCATAGGTTTGGGTTGCTTTGCGCACAGCCTCGGCACCGTGGCCTGCGACAACCACAATATGATCTGGATCTGTGGCCTGCGCTGATTTGATTGCATGGGCCAGCATGGGAACCTGTGCGATCGGGTGCAGCACCTTGGGCAGGTCCGAATTCATCCGCGTTCCTTTTCCTGCCGCTAAAATGACGACTGCAATACCCATGCGTAAATCCTTAATACCATTTAGTGCCGTTTTAACCATTGTGGGCATCGACGCAAGGGGGCCTGAATTCAACTTCGGTTGCGTTTTATTTCAGCGCGTGGCAGAAATTCGCCGATGAACAGAAGGATGCCGCGAATGCGAACGATCGTTTTTGATTTGGATGGAACGCTGGCGGATACCAGTGGGGATTTAATTGCCGCCGCGAATATGTGTTTTGCCGATATAGGGATTACGGGGTTGTCGCAAAATAGGGATCAGGCCACGGCACTGCGCGGGGGGCGTGCCATGCTGCGCCTGGGTCTGTCGCGGCAAGGGGATGTGGATGAAGCACTGGTGGATAAATATTATCCCATCTTGCTTGAGGCCTATGGCGCAAACCTATCCTCGCAAACTGTGTTTTTCGACGGCGCATTAGAGGCGGTGCAGGTCCTGCGGGATCGTGGGGACCGTGTTGCGATCTGCACAAATAAACCGGCGGGATTGGCGGAACAGTTGATGCGTGATCTACAGGCACGTGATTTGTTTCATTCACTGATCGGGGCAGATACATTGCCCGTGCGCAAACCTGATCCTGCCCCCTATGTCGCGGCGGTTGAGCGGGCAGGGGGAGATATCGCACGCTCTTGTATGATTGGTGATACACTCACCGATCACAGCACAGCACGCGCCGTGGGGGTGCCCAGCATCCTTGTCGATTTCGGCCCAGGGGATGAGGATGTGCAGGCCTTAAACCCCGATGCGATTTTATCAAATTTTGCCGATTTACCTGATTTGGTAACAACGCTACTGCCCTAGACGATTTATCTAAGGAAGCATCGTTTTAATGTTCCTTTTGAAAATCAAAGATCCATCAATGGCCCTATTTGACGGGCCCGGCCTGAAACACACGCGATTAGTCTGCGCCCGCGCTCAGACTGCGCACGATTTGGATAAATAAGACAAAAGTATTTTTAAGACCCTTTCGACAAACCACGTTTTGCGATTAATTCAATCTAGGGTATATTTATTTGCATTACACTCACCTATGGGTATTACGCATTGAACGACATCCTGACAGAAGACACCGACAAACCCACAAACCCATGGCTGGACCTGATTTTAGAAAGTAATAAAAACAAGAAAGAGCCGACCAAGCTTTGGAATTTGGTGCAAGATACGATTCAAAACTACCGTGATAGAAATTGGATGCGTTTTCAAGAACGTCACAATCCAGATTTTGAAACCGCGTCAATATTTTTCCGACTTTTGGCGAAAGCAGTCTCTGAAGAGCAAATAAATTTCAACCAACTTAACTTACAGGATATCAACTTCTCTAATGCACGG
>CAXABH010000001.1:0-20938 GCA_963966925.1 uncultured Rhodobacterales bacterium | reverse complement strand
CGCTGGTATCCCACCCACCTAGCATGACTAATATACTATCTGATATTCCCGCCACGCGCCGCTGTCACAAACGCCCCGAGTTGCTTTTGGATCGTTGCGATCTATGCGTCGCATCGCGCACATCTTTTATGGGAAAACCCAGATGCCTTTGACCCATCCAGATTTGAAAATCCCAAATCAATAAAACGATATGCCTACCTGCCTTTCGGCGATGGCCCCAAGATCTGTATTGGCGCAAGCTTCGCCTTGCAAGAAGCGGTTATTATTTTGGCAAGTTTGTTGTCACGTTTTGCATTTGAAAGGGTTGCAGGCAAAGACCCGCAATTGGAAATGATTTTCACGTTACGTCCCAAGGGTGGTGTGTGGGTGACAACAAAAACTGCATAATTTGTCGAAGACGCCCGAAAAACGACTGACGCCGGGTCGAAGCGTTGTATGCTTATCCTATGTTATTTGATTTGCCAGACGACGAAACATTATATGCCGCACTGTGCGCGCGCGACAAACGGTATGAGGATCAGGCCTTTGTTGGTGTGGCTTCGACAGGGATTTTTTGTAGGCTCAGCTGCCCTGCGCCAACAGCTCACCGCAAAAATTGCAATTTTTTTGCGACAATTGCAGCATGTTTTGAGGCGGGCTATCGTCCGTGCAAACGGTGTGATCCAACAGGCGCCATCGCATCCGAGGCCCCGCAGTTACAACATTTGCTGGAGGCGTTGGAACATGATCCCGCGCGTCGATGGCGCGAGGCAGATATCGAAAAAATGGGGTATGATCTGTCCACAACACGGCGGCTGTTCAAACGGCATTTCGGGATGACGTTTTTGGAATTGGCACGGTTATCAAGGCTAAGACAAGGGTTCACCGAACTCAGCCGTGGTGGTCGCGTCATAGACGCCCAAGTCGAAGCAGGGTTTGAAAGTGCCTCGGCATTTAGGGCGTATTTCACGCATGTTACGGGGTTGCGCCCCAGTGATGTAAACGGGCTGGGCGGCATTGCGTTGCACTGTTGCGATACCCCTGTTGGACCAATGATCATCGCCGCCGATCAAACCCATTTGCATTTGTTGGAATTTGTTGATCGCCGCGCACTGCCCCGCGAAATGCAGAAACTGCATCGTGCCTGTCGTGGAAATATGGGTTTTGGTGCAACATCGATCACAGCAAAAACTGAACAACAGGTGACTGAATTCTTTGCGGGTAAACGTTCAAAATTTGACTTACCACTTGCGCTACATGGAACAGATTTTACCAAACGCGTCTGGCGTGCGTTGTGTGATATACCGGCGGGACAAACACGAAGTTATGCCCAATTGGCGCAGATGATTGATAATCCAACTGCATCGCGGGCGGTTGCGCGTGCTAACGCTAGCAATCAGATTGCTATCGTTATCCCGTGTCATCGTGTTATCGGTGCTGACGGCTCACTGACTGGCTATGGCGGTGGACTGTGGCGCAAGCAAAAATTATTGGAAGTGGAGCGCGCATACCGCCAAGACCCCTGATAAAGGTGCCCCTTGAACTGGGACAGTCCCACAATGTGCCCAAAGATATTTTTAGCAATCTTTGTCCCGTCAAAACGTCCCCCCCTGTTCCAGAGGTTAGGGCGCGTTTATTGCCTCAAAAATCCGATAGGGTGCAGGCACTGATCGCATTTTGGCTATTGCGCATTGGTTACTTACGACCGGCTAATTGAAATCCGCCTTTGCCGTTCCACTGATCGGATCCCACCGCGTCAAAAAGGAACGCGGCAACGTCCTCTTTTGCCATGGGCCGCGCGAATGTTCCATCGCTTTGGAAAACGCGGTATTTTCCGTTTCCGGGTTTTTCCTTTAGGGCGGCGGGGCGGATCAGCACGTAAGGCACGTGTGTTTCGCGTGCGATCCGCGCATCGGCACGTTCATAGTCTTCAAATCCAGCGCGACCATTGATCAATCGCAGCAGTTGCAACACGATCCAAGACGAGCCGCCACACCCGATGCTACTGACAAACAGGCATCTGGGTGGATTGGGTTGCGCAGCTGCAGCGTTCAGGATCGCCTCGGCTGCCTTTTCCGTGATCAGAACGCCTTTTACATTGCCCAGGCAACTGACAACGACATCAGCCTGATCAATGACACCTTGTACATCTGCTGCATCTGTAACGTCTCCTTTCACAGCCCTAAGATTGGGCTGCGCGTCCAGTTTTTCAGGCGAACGGACAAGGGCGATCACCTCATATCCGGCGGCCAACGATTTATTCAAGAAATAGTTACCGACAGCGCCAGTTGCGCCAAAAAGTGCAATTTTCATTTTATAGTTCCCAAATTAAGTACGAATGAACCAGTAGATGATGGAAAGAACAAGCAGCACAGCGGGCCCTGCCATAGCGGTGCTTGGTGCCTCTCCTCGCTTTTGCATGAACAGGGTGGACAGTTGCGAAACCCCTATGCCGACCAAAGCCCATTTAACGAAAACGGCTGTCACAACTGTTGGTAGCATCAGATTGATCCCAACCAGCGCAGCGGCCACGAATAGGCCCATACCATTCACCATCATCAGTGCTGGACTTTGTTTAAGCATCTCTCCGAACCATTTGTTCGCAGCCTTGGTTCGCAACATCGCAGTTGCCCCCATTATTCCGACCCAAGCGGTGATTGCGACGCCGATCGCGAGTGTGAAAATTGACATTATTCCCTCCTTTATAAGACACCCTGTCTTATTTGTGTCACGGGTAGAGATATGAGTCAATCTGTCGTATAAATAGGAGGTACAGTGACAAGGTGAGGGAAATGCCCCAAATTTCGAATATGGCAAAGCAGGATGCCCGCATTATAAAGACACGGCAAAAGGTGTTAGATGCAGGCGCAATTGTGTTGTTCACTGACGGCTGGTCAGAGGTCACGCATCTGCGCCTGGCCAAGGAAACTGGCGTGGCCCGCGGTACGATCTATCGCCACTGGCCGACTATTGACGATTTGATCGTTGAGATTTTTGAAAGCTGCGATCCGGCACCCTATTCTGCGGAACGGACAGGAGAACTGCGGACTGATATGATTGCAGAACTCGCGCTGTTGTTAGAGAATTTGAAAGCCAGTGAATTGGGAGACGTGATCCTGAATGCCGCGCGGTTGGCCGACAATAATACTAAGATTGCGCGCGTTCACGCAGCGATACACGACATTATAAGGCAACCCTTTCTGGCAATCCTTCGTAACCATGGCTTGCAAGTGGAGACAGAGGCCGTGGGTCATACTTTGGTCGCGCCAATCCTTTATCACCACTTGTTTGATACAGGCCAAAAGCAGATCAACGTGGATGAAATCGTTGATCGCTGTCTTTTCGAGCTGGGCGAGCATCGCGCACATTAGGCGGTGACACAAAATCTGGCAAAGTGAGATAAAGGCGGTCATCTGACAAAATCCGTTTTGTGATTTTCTGTCAGATAACGCGCACTTTATTGGCAATCTGGGACTGCATATTGCCGTCTGTAATGTATTTTGGCTGTTCAGCCGCTTAGTTAATCGCCGCCGCTTTTACGTCTTCGTCGATGTAGGGAACGTATTGTTCGAAATTATCGGCAAACATTTGAACCAATTTCGCAGCCTGCGTATCGTACGCAGCAGGGTCGTTCCATGTGCTGCGCGGATCAAGAAGTGCTGTGTCAACGCCAGGAACCTCGACCGGCACGTCAAAGCCAAAATTTTCGTCCTTGCGGAATTTCGCCTCGGCCAATGATCCATCCAGTGCTGCAGTTAACAATGCGCGGGTTGCTTTGATCGGCATACGTGATCCTGTGCCATATGCACCACCAGTCCAGCCAGTGTTGACTAACCAACATGTTGCGCCGTGTTTGGCGATTTTATCACGCAGTAGGTTGCCGTATGCCTCTGGACGGCGCGGCATAAATGGCGCGCCAAAACAGGTTGAAAATGTGGGTTCTGGTTCCGTCACGCCGCGTTCTGTTCCGGCGACTTTAGATGTAAAGCCAGATAGGAAATGGTACATTGCCTGTGCGGGTGTCAGACGCGCGATAGGCGGCAGCACCCCAAATGCATCACATGTCAGCATGATCACATTTTTTGGATGACCACCCAAGGCCGTATCAGAAGCATTTGAAATGTATTCAAGCGGGTAGGCGCACCGCATGTTGGCCGTTAGGCTGTCATCGTCGAAATCCAATTCAAAGGTTTCTGGATCGAAAACCATATTTTCAATAACAGTGCCGAATTTGCTGGTCGTTGCGAAAATTTCAGGCTCGGCTTCTGGGTTTAGATTGATCGTCTTGGCATAACATCCGCCTTCAAAATTGAATGTGCCCCGGTCAGACCAACCATGCTCGTCGTCACCAATCAACACACGCTGCGGGTCGGCAGAAAGCGTTGTTTTGCCCGTTCCTGACAGGCCAAAGAACACAGCAGTATCAACAGGATTGCCAACAGCATGGTTCGCAGAACAGTGCATTGGCATGATGCCTTTTTCCGGCAACAAGTAATTTAAAAGCGTAAAGACAGACTTCTTATTTTCGCCTGCGTATTCGGTGCCGCCGATCAAAATCATCTTTTTATCAAAATTAAGTGCGATGACTGTTTCGCTGCGGCAGTTGTGTTTTTCTGGGTTCGCCTGAAAGCTTGGGCAGTTGATGACAGTGAAATCAGCGATGAAACTATCCAGCGCTGCACGCTCTGGGCGGCGTAGAAGATGGCGAATAAATAAATTGTGCCATGCTAATTCAGTGACCATGCGCACATTGATTGATACTGTTGGATCAGAGCCACCAACCAAATCTTGCACGAAATAATCACGCCCCTTCATGTGTTCAAGCATGTCAGAATGCAGGGCATCAAACCCTTCTGGCGACATTCCCGCGTTGTTTTCCCACCAAATGCTGTTCTCAACAGCGGATGTTTTCACAACATGTTTATCTTTCGGGGAACGACCAGTGAACTTGCCGGTGGTGACCAAAAATGCGCCACCCTGTCCTAGTGTGCCTTCATCGCGTTTTAGGGCTTCTTGGATCAATGCTGGTTCAAGATAGTTATAATAGACATTCCCCAGACCGCTGATGCCTTGATCGTCTAGTCGGAAATTCGGGTTTACCCGTCCTGATGTCATCTTATAACTCCTTATGCCGAAATGGCGTTTTGACTAAGTGTGGGGAATACATGATGAATTTTCCCCGATTGCGCCCGAGGAACAGCGCCCACAAACCCGCTTTAACATGATGGCGATCAGAGTGAACAGGACACTTTTGCCACCGTTAGCGCAAACATGGAATGTTAGCGCAAAAGATAGCGTTAACAGTGTCTCGATCGGAAACTTTGTAAAATTGTTTGCGCTAACGCGATGGCGAGGGCGGTTTATTTCAGATGCCCAAAACACACAAATTCAACGCGAAATCACGAATCGCGTTTATTTATTGATTGTTGACCTAAAAGGTAGGCATAATAGTCGTTAATAATAAGGGCAGTAATTAGGTGCGGGTATGTCTAAAATAGCGCTTGTCGATGACGACAGAAATATTCTTACTTCGGTTTCTATGACGCTTGAGTCCGAGGGCTTTGATGTGGAAACATATAACGACCGTCAGTCTGCGCTGGAGGCGTTTAATCGTCGCCTTCCGGATATGGCAGTGTTGGACATCAAAATGCCGCGTATGGATGGCATGGAACTTTTACAGCGGCTGCGTCAAAAAACGAATATGCTGGTTATATTTCTGACGTCTAAGGACGACGAAATTGATGAAATTTTGGGTCTTCGAATGGGGGCTGACGATTATGTGAAAAAACCATTTTCACAAAGATTGCTTGTAGAGCGTATTCGGACGCTTTTACGCAGAAAAGAAATTGTCGAAGGGACGATTACGCCCGCTGAAACTGAAGAAACTAAAATAATGGTGCGCGGTCATCTATCGATGGACCCATTACGGCATTCTGTTCGCTGGAAGGACAGAGACGTCACTTTGACCGTAACTGAATTCTTACTGCTGCAGGCACTCGCGCAGCGTCCTGGTTTTGTAAAAAGCCGGGATCAGTTGATGGACGTGGCATATGACGATCAGGTGTATGTTGACGATCGTACAATCGATAGCCACGTAAAGCGCTTACGCAAAAAGATGCGTATGGTGGACGATGAATTTTCCGCCATCGAAACGCTTTATGGTATCGGCTATCGTTACAACGAAGAATAACATGGCCAGTCTAGATGGGATGCAGATGGGCCAACAACGTGATCCAAATAGCCCCGATGTAGTGATCGGGGAAGACTGGGAAAAAGACGTTGAATTGTCCAATGAACTAAAGGATTCGCGCCTGCGTCGCGGGTTGTGGGCCTTTCGTAAATCGCCCCTTACCCGCAAAATTGTGACGTTTAATCTGATTGCACTGAATATTTTGATTATTGGTGTTTTGTTTTTGAATTCGTCACGTGAAAATTTGGTTCAGCAGCGCGCACGTGCAATGTTGAATGAAGCCGAGTTGGTCGGGAATGTTGTGTCTGTTCTGCATGCCGGTGGACAGGATTTAATTCAGTCACCAATGCTAAGTGCTGCGATGACGGACCTGCCCCTGCGCAAGGGCGAACAGGTCTACATCGTCGATCCAAATCGCGCTGTTGTGACCTCTATGGTCGGTCGTGCGGATATTGTTGCCGACGGACTGTCCAGTAATTCTCCTCCATTTACACCAATCACGAATACGCTTGCATTGGCTTGGAGTACGGTTATCGAATTAGCGGATGTAACGAACAGTTCAAAAGCTGGGGCAAGTGCGATAGATGTGATTACCGCCTCGATCGATGCCGTTTTATCGGGCCAGCCAAGGATCGAAGAGTTTTCGCCATCTGTGGGGCAAAATGAATTTTTAGCCATGGCGCCAATCAGAAGAGATGGTGCGATTATAGGTGTCGTCGCCTTGCGCAGTGCAACGGGCGAAATGAATGCATTAATCAAGCTGGAGCGAGAGCGCGTTTTGCAATTGCTGCTGATTGGAACAATCGTATCTATTGCTCTTAGTCTTGTATTGGCATCGACCATATCAAACCCTCTGAGTGATCTGGCGACAGCTGCCGAGTTGGGGCGTGATAAAAACTCAAACCGGGTATCTCCGGGACGTATTCGCATTCCCGACTTATCCGCACGCCCCGATGAAATTGGGCGCTTATCCTCCGCGCTGCGCGGAATGGTTGCTGCACTTTATGAGCGTATTGAAACGAATGAACAGTTTGCAGCGGATGTCGCATATGAAATCAAAAATCCACTTGCGTCGCTGCGATCTGCCGTGGGAACGCTACGATTTGCCAAGCGAGATGACCAGCGTGAAAAGTTACTGGATGTTATTGACCATGATGTGCGTCGTTTGGATCGTTTAGTTAGCGATATTTCCAATGCCTCACGTTTGGATAGCGAGCTGGTAAAAGAAACGCAGGAAGAATTCGATCTCTTGCGGTTAGTGGAAAATTTAACATCATACTTAGGTGCTGATGCGGAAACCAAAGGTGTGGATTTCATCACAGATTTACCTGATACGCCTGTTTTGATCCATGGATTAGAGGCGCGATTAGCGCAAGTTTTTGTTAATCTAATCACCAATGCGATCAGTTTTTGTGACGAAGGTGATGCAATTCGCGTTTGGATCCGCACACGCGAAAACCGTGTTTTGGTCGTTGTAGAAGATACTGGGCCAGGTATTCCAGAGGGTGCGCTGGGTAAGGTGTTTAATCGGTTCTATTCTGAACGCCCCGCGAATGATTTTGGTAATAACTCTGGATTAGGATTGGCGATTTCTAAGCAGATTGTCGAAGCACATGATGGGGCGATTTGGGCTGAAAATATTCGCCCAACACAAATGGATGCAACCTCTGCTCCATTGGGTGCCCGTTTTGTCGTAGGTTTACCGTTATGAGTATGAAAGACCGTGAAATTAGGCACTCTACCTGTGTATCGGTCGATGGTGTTGGGATCCTTATTGTGGGTCCGTCAGGATCAGGTAAATCCACACTGGCGATGAAATTGATCGCTTTGGGGGCGTTTTTGGTTGGGGATGATCGCTGTTTATTGATCGGAGACGAACGTGGTATCACAGTTGAGCGTCCGCCAAATCTGCCCATGGGGATCGAGGCGCGTGGTATTGGCATTCTGCGCGCACCTATGAAGGATAATGCGCGGTTAGGGTTAATTGTTGATCTTGGCCAAAAAGAAACAGAACGCCTGCCTGAACAGCGCACCGCCACGATTATGGGGCACGATATCCCCGTGTTTTACGATTACAAACTGGACGCATTTGCCCAAAGTTTGTATATCTTTGCCAGATACGGGATCGTCAAAGATCTATAGAGGTTCGCATGTCTGAAATGTCGCTAGATGCGCGTGTGCAGCTGGTAATTGTTACTGGGTTGTCAGGTGCTGGGCGCTCAACAACGATTAGATGCCTTGAAGATCTGGGATATGAGACCATTGATAATCTACCAATATCGCTGGTTTCTCGTGTTATTGCTCCGGGAATGCCGGGCGCTAAAATTGCCATTGGGTTGGACACGCGTACGCGCGATTTCACGACAAAAGCGGTTCTGGATATGTTGGCAGAGCTATCAGTACATGCCTGGTTATCGATTGAAGTGGTTTTTGTAACGGCGTCCAATGCGGTCTTGGTGCGTCGCTTTTCCGAAACGCGGCGGCGACATCCATTGGCTCCCGCTGAAACACCCCAAGATGGGATTGACCGCGAACGTGATTTATTGAATGAAATTCATGATGAGGCAACGATCGTTCTGGATACATCAGATATGTCACCTCATGATTTGCGGGCGCAGGTGGATCGGTTATTCAATCGCAGTGGCGACAGTAAACTGGCGATAACGATACATTCTTTTTCCTACAAACGCGGGGCGCCAGCAGGGATTGATATGGTATTTGATTGCCGTTTTTTGAATAATCCGTATTGGGATCCGTCCATGCGCGTGTTGGATGGCAGGTCACAAAGTGTGCAGAATTTTGTTGAAAATGATGGGCGCTTTGAAGGTTTTCTTGCAAAAGTTATGGATTTATCCGTCTTTCTCTTGCCAGCTTATGTGGATGAAGGCAAAACTCATTTTTCAATTGGGTTTGGCTGTACGGGTGGTCAACACCGTTCAGTTGCCCTAGCGGAAATTGTGGCTAAGGCACTTGCAAATCATGGATGGGTGGTGTCAGTACGACATAGAGAGTTAGAGCGCAGGGCAAAAACATAGCCTTGTAATAGATATTGAGGATAAAGCTTGATCGGGATCGTGATCGTTGCGCATGGGGGACTTGCCAAAGAATATTTGGCAGCAGTTGAACATGTGGTCGGACATCAAGTTGGTATGGCCTCGGTTGCGATTGAGGCTGATCACGACAGACGCGAAAAGCAGGATCAGATTTGCGCCCTTGCCGATGAAGTCGACACGGGAGATGGCGTTGTAATTGTGACCGATATTTACGGGGGCAGTCCATCAAACCTAGCTTTACCTGCGTGCCGGGGCGATGATCGGAAAATAATTTACGGTATGAACCTGCCTGTTCTCGTAAAACTTGCGAAATCCAGACATTTACCACTGGGGTCTGCAATTTCAGCCTCCATTGACGCCGGACGAAAATATCTAGATAGCATGGACGGTGAATAGGGGCAGATTACGCATGAGCACTTCTGGGGGAATTTACACCATCGTAAACGAAAAGGGTTTGCATGCGCGTGCGTCGGCAAAATTTGTTGATTTAGTTGAACAGTTTGATGCCAATGCCACTGTCACAAAAGATGGTATTGATGCCTGTGGCGACAGCATTATGGGGCTTTTGATGTTGGTTGCATCCAAAGGGACGCAGATTGAAATCCAAACCGAAGGGGCGCAGGCACAAGAATTGCTGGACGCTCTTGGTGAACTAATTGCCAATCGTTTCGGTGAAGACCAGTAATCATGGTGACACAGCAACCACAGGTTCCGGATAATGCGACTGGGGATGATCAACCCTATGATGGTCGAAAGCTTTCTTATGCGACAACATTCCCGAACCCATTGCAGCGAACAGCGATACAAACCATTGAGTTCCTTACTGGTAAGTGGCGACTACTGTCGCGTATTCGGGCATTTGAACGTCGGGGTATCCCCTCTGGTCATGCTTTTTTTGCACAAGCTTTGGACGTTATGGGAATTGATGTGCAAACCCCTGAGGAGCAGTTATCCCACATTCCAAAATCTGGACCTTTGATTATAACAGCCAATCATCCTCATGGATTGGTAGATGGAATGGTGCTGGCAGAGCTTATTGGGCGCGTGCGCACGGATTACAAGATTTTAACGCGTTCGCTACTGACGGATGTGGAACAAATCGCAGAGTTTATGATTCCGGTACCCTTTGATCACGAAGAAGATGCAATTGGGAAAAGTATTGAAATGCGTAAGCGTGCAATGGAACATTTGGGAAATGACGGGGTTATTGTGATCTTTCCATCTGGAAAAGTTGCATCATCCGATACGATGATGGGGCCCGTTATCGAACGAGAGTGGAACCCGTTCACTGCCAAAATGATTCAACGTTCCAATGCCACTGTCGTCCCCGTCTTTTTCCCAGGTGCAAATTCGCGTCTTTACCAGATCGCAAACCAAATTTCCGCGACCCTGCGACAGGGCTTGTTGATCCGCGAGGTTGTAATAGCGATGAATAAGCCACAGGCCCCAATTGTGCGCCCTGAGATTGCGCGTGAAGAAATCAAAGAATGGTCCGGTGATCCGCGCGGTTTTATGAAGTGGCTGCGCGAAAAAACGATTGGAGCCGCTTGAACCTAGCGTGTTGGGATTGGTGTTTCGCCACGATAATCATAAAAACCACGCTGCGTTTTGCGACCCAACCAACCAGCCTCAACATATTTTGTCAAAAGCGGGCAGGGGCGATATTTGGTATCTGCTAACCCGTCGTGCAGAACATTCATGATCGCAAGGCAGGTATCCAATCCAATGAAATCGGCCAATTCAAGTGGGCCCATAGGATGGTTGGCCCCTAATTTCATCGATTGGTCAATTGATTGCACAGATCCTACGCCTTCGTAGAGCGTATAAACCGCCTCGTTTATCATCGGCATTAGAATGCGATTTACGATGAATGCAGGGAAATCCTCAGCGCTTGCCGCGGTCTTTCCAAGGGAATTTACGACCTCTAGGCAGGAATTATATGTGTCCTGATCCGTAGCAATCCCGCGGATTAATTCAACCAGCTGCATCACTGGTACGGGGTTCATAAAATGAAATCCCATGAATTTTTCGGGCCGATCGGTGCGGCTGGCCAAGCGTGTGATCGAAATCGATGACGTATTTGAGGTTAAAATTGTTTCTGGTTTCAGATGTGGTAAAACGCTATCAAATATTTTTTGCTTAACGCTTTCATCTTCGGTCGCGGCTTCAATTATTAAATCTGATTTGCCCAACTCGGCTAAATCTAACGTTGTTTTAATCCGCCCCATCGCAGATCCGATATCATCTGACGTGATCTTTCCACTGCGCAGCTGTCGGTCCATATTTTTTCTGATGCGTTCGATCGCTAGATCCAACGCCTGTTGGCTGACATCATTGAGCAATACGGAATATCCTGATCGTGACAACACATGGGCAATTCCATTCCCCATTTGACCAGCACCGATCACACCAACAGTTTGCACCGTCATCAACATATCCTTAATTCTAAACTTTGCCGCACCATAGGCCTCCATTGATGCTGCTGACAAGGCAACAATTCAGATTTCTTGTTAGCGAATTCGAAACGGAATCATGCGATTCCTGATTTCGGGTGAAAATTAGGTGGTGAAACATGAGCTATGTAGCGATGGACGCACGTCCAGTCGATTTTATTCTATGCCAATATGAAAATTCGAAAAATTTGTTTAGAGGCCCCAAAAAATCTTGCAAGGGATTGTACGGTGTGTGTTTGGGGGGGGCTGATACATTTGGGGGGCAGGTTCCAGATCCCTTTAGCAGCATGAAAGAGCGTAATGTGGGCATTCCAATCCTCAATCTTGGGGCACAGCATTCTGGTGCAGGGTTTTACATAGAGGATGACGACATTCTTAAAATCATTGAGAATGCACACATCATTTTAATAGAAGCACCAAGTGTCGTAAATCAATCGAATCCGTATTATCGCGTTCATCCGCGACGCAATGATCGTTTCGTGACTGCCTTAGCTCCATTGTACGAGTTGTTCCCCGAAGCTGACTTTGTGGAATGTCACTTTACCAAGCATTTGATTACAAAACTCATCACGTTAGACGCGATACGCGCCGATATTGTTTTTCGCGCATTACAAAGTGAATGGATTCGCAATTTAACCATGATGCGCAGTCGCTGGAATGCGCAAAAAGTTATTCACTGGTATAACCCGAAGCAGACCAAAAAACCCGTGTTTGAGTTTCCCGTCGCTGATTCGATAGGGTTCGACCCTCAAATGTATCCTCAGGTGTTACAGGTGCAGGATTGCGTTGTTTCTATTCCACTGGACAGGACACGTAAGTATGTCACGCAGTCTGATCACCAACAGATTGGACGGTCGTTAATGGATGCACTTGCGTAATCCAATTTTTGGGCGTTTTGCACTTGAATTCCCGTGCATGGCATCGTATCCACACCAGCGATAGGGGTATAGCTCAGCTGGTAGAGCGGCGGTCTCCAAAACCGTAGGTCGCGGGTTCGAACCCTGCTGCCCCTGCCACGGCACATGTTAGTTTGCCGTCCACTCCCATTTAACCCTGATACCCATGGGAACGCGTGGTGTTCGATCAATGATGGATAATCTTGGTCCTTTTGTGACTACGTCTAAATCATAATTATCCATAACATGTGTTCCGCTTAATGCGTCGTATTGGATGCGATCTGGCACGTCTTCGGGGTCGAATTCGATAATATATTCCCGTCTTTGTGCAGGGTATGTTGCCTGTTCCAGGAACATTCCGCTGTTTTCCTGAAACTCATCTTTAAACGTGACTGCAAAGCTATAATTATAACAATCAAACTTTTTCAATGCAGTCCCTGGAATGACCCGGAATGTGACAGCCTGGTCATATATTTCAGGCCCTTGCAGCAAATTGCCAGGTGCGACCGCGTTTGTCAGGTTTCCGTTTGCAATATAAGAGAATTTGAAATCAGATAATTCATCTTGCATTATGGTTACATTCAGCTTGTTCGTTAGGCGAAGATCTTTTCGTCCTGGGAGCACTTGGCACACACATTGGAACAGGTTTTCGAAACGATCACTGCCTTGACCTCCGTGGCCGTAGTGGGTTTGATACAGATCCATCTGATGAAACCCTTCTCGCACACTGTTGGTGTTAAATTTTTTCAAAACGTTACGCGTGTGCAACTTGACCGTTTCGGGTGACACACTTAACGAAAGTGCGATTTCTTCTCGTGTGGCCCCCGAAAGCAAAAGAGGCAGAACCTCACTCTCTCGCCTTGTTAATTTAGGCGGAAACGCATGCTTTGGAAATTTCGAGAGCAAGTGCGAATCTGAGTCGCGTTTTCGAGGATTTGCATGAGCTGGGGTATCGTTTTCATTTTCTGTCACGTCACTGTTCCTATTCGTGCAATATCCATACTTAAATTATAAGATCTATGAATTGCGTAAGGTGTTTGGAAATTTATAACTTCAATCAAATCGATCGAAAAATTTGCGTGTCGAGAGTGGCTTGTATCTTTCACAGTATACGCCTGTATCAATTTTGATCTCTTATACTTCTGGTTGTGTTTGTTCTTAACTGATAGAGCTGGGTGATCAAGCTTGTGTGAATGTGAGGCTCAAAGTGATAAAAAAACTTGATGGGGTATCTGTGCGCAGAATATGTGCACTTGAAATCAACTGCTCAAAGCGATAGATGGGCACTGTAATTCACAGAGAGTATGCAGATGGCTACGACGAACCCTTTCCAGTTTATCCAGCAAGTTCGCTCGGAAGTTTCCAAAGTGACCTGGCCGACGCGCCGCGAAGTGTTGCTGACGACAGGCATGGTTTTTGTGATGAGCGCGCTTGCGGCAACTTTTTTTGGTATATTTGATTGGTTGTTTCGTTCAGGCCTTCAAATGCTTTGGAGCTTTTTCGCGTAAACCGCTTAGGGTGCTGTGTACCTGCCGTAACGCATGTTGGTGTTCATGCGATCACATTTCTTTTAGATCGTGAACAAACTAGATGATTGATCGGCCTTGAAAATTACTGGGCCGATGGTTATACGCTGCGGCTAACAATTAATTGGCGTGTGACGATTCGCGTTGCGCGCCGGTTTTTTTGGTGTTAGCGCGTCGAAAAGGTTGTCGTGATACACGAAAAAAATGTGGCGAAAGCTGTGGGAATAATAAGGATTTAAAAGCATATGGCAAAGCGGTGGTACTCGGTCAGTGTTCTTTCAAACTTTGAAAAGAAAATAGCCGAGCAGATTCGAACATCTGTCATCGAGGCTGGTCTAGAGGACGAGATCGAAGAAGTGTTGGTGCCCACTGAGGAAGTGATTGAGGTTCGTCGCGGGAAAAAAGTGACGACTGAGCGACGCTTTATGCCTGGGTATGTTTTGGTACGCATGGAAATGTCGGACCAAGGTTATCACCTAATCAATTCGATGAACCGCGTCACTGGGTTCTTGGGCCCACAAGGTCGCCCAATGCCGATGCGCGACGCAGAAGTGAATGCCATTTTGAACCGTGTTCAAGAAGGCGAAGACGCGCCGCGTACATTGCTGACATATGAAGTCGGCGAGAAAGTTAAAGTCAACGATGGACCATTCGAAGATTTCGATGGAATGGTCGAGTTTGTTGATGATGCAAATCAGCGTTTGAAAGTGACCGTTTCTATTTTCGGTCGTGAAACGCCGGTTGAATTGGAATTTACTCAGGTTACGAAGCAAGTCTGAGCAAATATGTGGGAGGTTGGATCGCCGCGGCGGTCAGGCCGGACCACACAACATAAATTGCCCCCGCGACGCGTCAACGGGGCGTTGGAAAAGGAAGAAAGATATGGCCAAGAAATTGGTTGGTACGCTTAAGCTGCAGATCCCTGCAGGTGGCGCAAACCCATCTCCGCCCGTAGGTCCAGCATTGGGTCAGCGCGGCATTAACATCATGGAATTCTGTAAAGCGTTCAACGCAAAGACAGCAGACATGGAGCAGGGCGCACCTTGCCCGACGATCATTGAGTACTATCAGGATAAATCCTTCTCAATGGATATCAAAACGCCACCTGCGTCTTACTATCTGAAAAAAGCAGCCGGTCTAAAACCAGTTGGCAAGCGTAACCGCCCACGTGGTGCGGAAACACCTGGTCGTGAAGTTGCAGGTTACGTAACTGCTGCACAGGTGCGTGAAATCGCAGAAGCAAAGATGAAAGATTTGTCTGCAAATGACGTAGAAGCGGCGATGCAAATCATCCTTGGCTCTGCGCGCTCAATCGGTATTGAGGTGAAGTAAGATGGCAAAACTGGGTAAACGTTCACGCGCAGCGCGCGAAGCCTTTCAAGGCAAAGATAACCTAACTGTCGAAGAAGCGGTTGCGTTGGTGAAATCAAACGCAAACGCAAAATTTGACGAAACAATCGAAATTGCGATGAACCTAGGCGTTGATACACGTCACGCGGACCAAATGGTACGCGGTGTGGTCGGCTTGCCGAATGGCACAGGGAAATCAGTTCGTGTTGCCGTATTTGCGCGTGATGCAAAAGCAGACGAAGCACGCGAAGCGGGTGCTGACGTTGTTGGCGCAGAAGATCTGATGCAAACAGTACAGGGCGGAACAATCGAATTCGATCGGTGCATCGCGACACCTGACATGATGCCAGTTGTTGGTCGTTTGGGTAAAATCCTTGGCCCACGCAACCTAATGCCAAACCCAAAAGTGGGTACAGTGACAATGGACGTTGCGGCAGCTGTACAAGCAGCCAAAGGTGGCGAAGTTCAGTTCAAAGCTGAAAAAGGCGGCGTTGTGCATGCGGGTGTTGGTAAAGCATCCTTTGATGAAGCAAAGCTTGTTGAAAATATCCGTGCATTCGTTGGTGCTGTTGCAAAAGCAAAACCAACTGGCGCAAAAGGTGCCTACATGAAGGGTATTACGCTTAGCTCGACAATGGGTCCAGGTATTACAGTTAGTGTAGATAACGCAGCTGCTGAGTAATTCGCAGTCGTAGGTTAGATTAAAGGGCGCGTTTATCGCGCCCTTTTTTGATGTCTAAGAGTATTCTGAATTTGATGATGTATCTTTTTCTTGATGACCCCTTGGCAAAAGTGAAAGAATCCCTTATGAGCAGTACGCAATGCCCCAGCGTAATTACGTCTGGGGTATTGTCTGTCCGAGACGGAGGGTAGAGATTTCTCTATAAATCCTTCCTGAGATGGGAATGAGTAGGAATTTCACCGCAAGGCATGGCCTTCGGGTGATTTTGGCCTCGGCCCCTTATCACGGACCCCGAACGCCAAGGTTTCCTTGGCAAAACTGAGCCGGGGAGTGATCCCCAAAATTGGAGTGAAACTGTGGATAGAGCACAAAAAGAGAAAGTGGTTGAGGAACTCGGCCAAATCTTTGAAAGCTCTGGCGTTGTGGTCGTAGCCCATTACGCAGGTTTGACAGTTGCTGATATGCAAGATCTTCGCGCGCGTGCAAGTGCGGCGGATTCATCTGTGCGTGTTGCCAAAAACAGGCTCGCCAAAATCGCCCTAGAGGGTAAGCCATGCGAAAGCATGACCCAATACCTAACAGGCATGACAGTGCTCACCTTTTCTGAGGACCCTGTGGCAGCAGCCAAAGTGGCCGAAGACTTCGCCAAGTCGAACTCAAAGTTCGAAATCTTGGGCGGCGCAATGGGTGAAAATGCATTGGATCGTGCTGGCGTTGAAGCGGTATCAAAAATGCCATCTCGCGAAGAGCTTATTGCTTCTATCGTGGGCTGCATTGGCGCACCTGCTTCGAATATCGCTGGCGCAATTGGCGCACCTGCAAGCAATATCGCAGGCATTCTCTCAACAATCGAAGAGAAAGCTGCATAAGCAATTTGATTACCTGCGTTGGATATACCCCATCGTTGGAACACAACCTTTAGTAACGGAAAGAGTCTAAAATGGCTGATCTGAAAAAACTAGCAGAAGAGATCGTAGGTCTAACACTGCTTGAAGCACAAGAACTAAAAACAATCTTGAAAGACGAGTACGGCATCGAGCCAGCAGCTGGCGGTGCAGTTATGGTTGCAGCAGCGGGTGACGCTGGCGGTGCAGCGGCAGAAGAGAAAACAGAATTCGACGTAGTTCTGAAATCTGCAGGCGGCAACAAAATCGCAGTCATCAAAGAGGTTCGCGGCATCACAGGCCTAGGTCTGAAAGAAGCGAAAGATTTGGTCGAGTCTGGTGGCAAGATCAAAGAAGGCATCGACAAAGCCGAAGCAGAAGACATCAAGGGCAAGCTGGAAGCAGCTGGCGCAGAAGTCGAAGTGGCATAAGCCAATTTGCCAGGGAAACCTGGACATATATAGCTTAGCTGGATGCGAGTTTTCGCATCCAGCTTCGTCTGTCTTAATAAGGGCCATCAATATAATGGCGTTTTTTAAGGCAGAGTTCAAAGATCGGGAGGCACTCTACGGGAAGTGTGCCGGGAATTGATCGAACTTATGCTGTCTCATTGGGGAACGCGACCGGTGCCCGACGGTTTCGTGTTTCTGCTGAGAAATGAAAGGTGACACCGACCATGGCGCAAAGCTATCTTGGCCAAAAACGTCTTCGTAAGTATTACGGTAAAATCCGCGAAGTTCTAGATATGCCGAACCTTATTGAGGTTCAAAAATCGTCTTATGATTTATTCTTGTATTCAGGCGATGAGCCTGCGCCGCTTGATGGTGAAGGTATCAAAGGCGTATTTCAATCGGTTTTTCCGATTAAGGATTTCAACGAAACCTCAATCCTAGAGTTCGTAGGATACGATCTGGAACATCCGAAATATGATGTTGAAGAATGTCAGCAACGCGACATGACTTACAGCGCACCTCTAAAGGTGACATTGCGTTTGATCGTGTTTGATGTTGACGAAGACACTGGCGCAAAATCGGTCAAAGATATCAAAGAACAAGACGTGTTCATGGGTGATATGCCATTGATGACGCCAAATGGTACATTCGTTGTAAACGGCACAGAGCGTGTGATTGTTTCCCAAATGCACCGTTCGCCTGGCGTTTTCTTTGATCATGACAAAGGAAAAACTCACAGCTCTGGTAAGTTGTTGTTTGCCTGCCGCATTATCCCATACCGCGGATCTTGGTTGGACTTTGAATTTGATGCAAAAGATATCGTTTATGCACGCATCGACCGTCGTCGTAAGTTGCCGGTCACCACGCTGCTTTACGCTCTTGGCATGGATCAAGAGGACATCATGTCGGCCTATTATGACACGGTGTCATTCCGTCATGAAAAAGGACGCGGATGGGTTACGAAATTCTTCCCAGAGCGTGTTCGCGGCACACGCCCCACATACGATCTTATCGACGCTGCAACTGGTGAAGTAATCGCAGAAGCGGGTAAAAAAGTAACGCCACGTGCTGTGAAAAAACTGATCGAGGAAGGGTCTGTTACAGAGCTGTTAATTCCGTTTGATCACATCGTCGGAAAATTCGTCGCACAAGACATCATCAACGAAGAAAACGGTGCAATCTACGTTGAAGCTGGCGATGAGTTGACAGTTGAGTACGACAAAGAGGGCCAACTAATCGGTGGCACGCTAAAGGATTTGCTGGACGCAGGGTTCACTGACATCCCAGTGTTGGACATCGACAATGTTAACGTCGGTGCATATATCCGCAACACATTGGCACAAGATAAAAACATGAACCGCGAAACCGCGCTTCTGGATATTTATCGTGTCATGCGCCCGGGTGAGCCGCCAACTGTTGATGCGGCCTCTGGTTTGTTTGATACGTTGTTCTTTGATCATGAACGCTATGACCTGTCTGCAGTAGGCCGTGTTAAAATGAACATGCGTTTGGCACTGGATGCCGAAGATACGCAGCGTACTCTTCGTCCTGAGGATATCGTTTCATGTATCAAGGCATTGGTAGAACTACGGGATGGTAAGGGTGAAGTTGACGATATCGACCACCTAGGCAACCGTCGTGTCCGTTCTGTTGGTGAATTGATGGAAAACCAATATCGTGTTGGTTTGTTGCGTATGGAACGCGCAATCAAAGAGCGTATGTCCAGCGTTGAAATCGACACTGTCATGCCACAAGATTTGATCAACGCAAAACCAGCTGCTGCGGCGGTTCGTGAATTCTTTGGCTCCTCACAGCTGTCTCAGTTTATGGACCAAACAAACCCATTGTCCGAAGTGACACACAAGCGCCGTTTGTCTGCGTTGGGCCCAGGTGGCCTGACACGCGAACGTGCGGGTTTTGAGGTACGCGACGTTCACGCGACACACTATGGTCGTATGTGTCCAATTGAAACGCCAGAAGGTCCGAACATTGGTTTGATTAACTCTTTGGCGACATTTGCACGTGTGAACAAATATGGATTTATTGAAACACCGTATCGCAAAGTTGTGGATAGCAAAGTTACAGACGAAGTGTCCTATATGTCTGCAACAGAAGAAATGCGTCACACAGTTGCGCAGGCCAATGCGACATTGGATGGCGACGGTCACTTTATTAATGAATTGGTGTCCACACGTCAGAACGGGGATTACACACTTGCGCCTCGTGAAAACGTTGACCTGATCGACGTTAGCCCGAAACAGTTAGTTTCTGTTGCTGCATCATTGATCCCATTCTTGGAAAACGATGACGCGAACCGCGCATTGATGGGATCTAACATGCAACGTCAGGCCGTTCCGCTATTGCGTGCTGAGGCACCACTGGTAGGTACGGGTATCGAAGGCGTTGTTGCGCGTGACTCTGGTGCGGCGATTATGGCCAAACGTGGCGGTATCGTTGACCAAATCGATGCGCAACGTATCGTTATTCGTGCAACCAGCGATCTTGAGTTGGGGGATGCAGGCGTTGATATCTATCGCATGCGCAAATTCCAACGTTCAAACCAAAACACATGTATCAACCAACGCCCACTGGTGAAAGTTGGCCAAACGGTTGGTAAGGGCGAAGTGATCGCGGATGGCCCATCAACAGACATGGGTGAATTGGCCCTAGGTAAAAACGTGGTTGTCGCGTTTATGCCCTGGAACGGTTACAACTATGAGGACTCGATCCTAATCTCTGAACGCATTGCGCAAGATGACGTATTCACATCCGTACACATCGAAGAATTCGAAGTGGCGGCACGTGATACGAAATTAGGCCCAGAGGAAATCACACGTGATATTCCAAACGTCGGTGAAGAGGCGCTTCGCAACTTGGACGAAGCGGGTATCGTGTATATCGGTGCGGACGTTCAGCCGGGCGACATTTTGGTGGGTAAAATCACACCAAAAGGCGAAAGCCCAATGACACCAGAGGAAAAACTTCTGCGTGCGATCTTTGGTGAAAAGGCGTCAGATGTACGTGATACGTCTTTGCGTGTGAAACCAGGTGATTACGGTACAGTGGTCGAGGTACGTGTCTTTAACCGTCATGGTGTTGAAAAAGACGAGCGTGCCCTGCAGATCGAGCGTGAAGAAGTTGAACGCCTTGCACGTGACCGTGATGACGAATTGGTTATTCTAGATCGCAACATCTATGCGCGTCTTGAAAATCTGATCATGGGTAAAACAGCGGTCAAAGGGACTGGAAGCCGTACGTCGCTCCGAGGTGGCCGACGGCCTCGCCGAGCGCGCCGTGCTGCCCCGTGTCGCCCGAGAGGTTGAAGGTGGCGTAGCCATAGTCATGCGCGAGCGCGCTCGTCGTCATAAGCTCCGCAAACGCCTTTGGCAGCACGGTGGGCGAGGGGCCATAAATGTGCCACGCGAGCGCGGCAACGTCGGCGGCGGTGCCGACCATATCGGACGCCGTCCAGC